>NZ_JBFULQ010000546.1:0-3576 GCF_054049815.1 Mesorhizobium sp. P5_C1
GGTGCCGTCGGAGGAGCCGTCATCCACGATGATGATTTCCTTCGTCACGGCGGGAAGTGCTGTGCTCACCATCGCCAACACGTGCGGCAATGTGACTGCTTCGTTGAAGACCGGTACGATTACGGAAAGCATGGAACCTCGAGGCCGGAAAGTCGCCTGTTGTGTGGAACCCGACACTGCCGGCTAGGACAAAGCGACCATCGCGATCATAACGATGCCAATGGTGGCGAAGAGCGCGCGGTAACACCGTTGCAGTCGATAGAGGCTCTCGGACGTCAGGCCGGCCAGCATGGCGCGGCGCGAAGCCCACAGATGTACCGGAATGAATGCGGCGGCAAAGACGAGGGCGAACGGAACCAATCCGAGCACGGCCAGCGCGACCATGAGCGCATATGCCGAGATAAAAAGCACGAGGCCTGCGACAAAACTCCTGGTCTTGCCAAACGCCACGGCGTTCGTCCGTATGCCGTTGAGCAAGTCGACGTCATAGTCGCGCGCCTCATGCGTGAAATGACCGGCGGTGAATACCAGCCCAAAGAAACAACTGACGACGAGGCCCTGTGCGTTGATCGCGCCAAAAGCCGCATAGCCGAGCAGGAAATGCATGCAACCGCCGATAAAATGCAGGGCCGAGCTGAAGAGCGGCGCACCCTTCAGATGCAGGGTCGGGCTGGAATACCAGGCGCTTAGCCCAGCTACCGTTATTGCAACAACGAGTGCCCTCGTATTTATCAGCCCAAACAGGAGCAGACTGATCGCCAGCAATGAGCCGGCAAGATAGCCGACTTCCCTGCGTGTCAGACCTTTTGCCGCGAATGTTCGGCTGGCTCGGTCCGGGTCTTTGAGATCTCCGTCGATTCCCGACCAGTCGTTGAGGACAAACACATGAGCCATCAGGCACAGGTTGCCGGCTATCAAAATGGCTACGGTCAGCGCGTGGCTCGCTGACAGCGCTCCGATCGAAAGGACCGCACCGATGATCGGAGTGGCCTGAAGCGCCGCGACTTCATCGAAACGGATGCAAGAAAGCCAACGGGACAGCTGTGTCGCCCGGGGGCGAGTTTGACCGACTGTGTCGCTCGCGATTTGCGTCACTTCTCACCACATTTTTGTTCCGGGCCGCCGGAACCACAAGGAAGCTTTGATAGCATACGTTCGTTCTCGAAATAGAGCCGCAACCACAGCGCATATCCGAAATCTTGCGACCAATAGAATCGTTTCACGGTCGCTGTAAGGTCATTGTGATACAGGAGCGGAGGCGTATCGCTCATCAAGGAAAAGTCATCCGCAGCAATATCGGTCAGCAGTTCGGCCGTGCGTTGATAGGCAGCATATGAGCCGGCATGGCTGTCCATTTGCCGAAGCTGGTCGGCGGCGCGCAGCCAGATTTCTTGTCCGGGAATGTCGGTCCGCAGTTGCGCCTGTGGGAACTGCGGCAAGCAGCCGGCCTTCTCCAGGTCCGCCAACCGCAGATTTATCATGAGCGGCGCACCGGCGTAGTAGACCCAGATGTCGTCGTCGCCCGCTTTTTTCGAGAGCGCTTCGCACAGCGATCGCGCGGCCGGTTTGTCCACCTGTTCGAGAAACAGGAATATGTGCATCTGGATTCCGACATCCGCCGGATTGGCGTCGCGTCCGGGATCGAGGCATTGGTATTTGTCCCGTGGCGCAAGCCAGGTCTTGTAGAGCCCGTCAGGCCGTCTGAACTGGGTTATCGTGGCAAGCGCGGGTTGCAGCAGTTCGCTCTTTTCGCTCGGCGCGACCCGCCAAGCCAGGGCGGTGTCATCGGAATCGGGCGTGATGGCGCAGCCAAGAGTGCCGATCGTCGGCGCATCTGGTCGACCGTGATATCGAACGAGGCCGCTCGGCTCGATCTGAGCGGCCAGGAACTGGCGCGTCCTTGCAAGCATGTCGCTTGCGCCCGCGGTTTCGGCCACGGGGCCGGCGACATCAAGCATGACGGCATTGAGATAGGTGTTCATTTCCTGGCGCGGCTGCTCAAATCGCGTCGCGCTCGTAAAGGAGGTCAGCCAATAGCCGCCGGCCTGCTGATGACTTGCGAGCGTTTGCCGGGCGCGCCGCGCCGCACTTGGAAGATCCGTCACATGCTCAAGCGCCTCATTGTCCGGCGCCAGGACGAAGGAGGTCTGCTTCATGAGACGCGGCTCGCCGCCCTCCGTGGCGCGCACCAGCACCGCCAACAGATGCTCACCCGGACCCACCTGGTCGATTGGAATGGTGATGCGCCAGCCAGCCTGGCTCGCCTGGCCCATCGCCTTCTCGACATCGGTCCTGGCAAAGAATTCCCGCGTTGCGGCGCCCCATTGGCCATCGATCAGAACGGCGACGTCGCTGGGGGAGTGGTTGTTGGTGAGCGCCCATCCGAGGACCTCAAGCTGCCTGCCTGCTTCACCGCCGGTGCCTTGACCGGGGGGCAGGACATTCACCGCATCGATGTTGCCATGCAGATCGACGATCAGGTCGGCCTGGACATGCGGGTGACGGAGTTCGGCGACAAACGCTGCGTTGTGGACGTCCCAGGCAGGTTGCATTCTGCCCGGTCCGTGAGCGGTGACGATGGGCGTGTCGGCGATGCCGGTATACCAGAAGGCGCCGATCGTCTGGATCGAGATCGCCACGAGCGATGCAAGTCCGAATGCCACACGCCCGTTCCGGGACAGGGCCTTCACGACAGGTGGCAGCATCCACATCAGCATGGGCAGCATGTCGGTGAGCCATCGGGGGCCCCAAGAGATGCCCTGCCGCCAATCGATCATGGCGTAGAACGACACTTGCACGATCATGGCGCAGCCAATGGCTATCGTCAGCCCTCGTCCTGAGCGCTCAAGTACGACGCGACGACAAAAAATGGGAACGAACAGCAGGAACGGGGAGAAGACGAAGAGCCCTCGGGTCGGACTGACAAGAAGGCCCGCGATGCCGCCCACTATGTCGTGGTTGAAATCGCCGGGCCGAACATGCAGCGCGTAAGCCCCCGCGATATTGCCGACGATCAAGAGATTGTAGGCCAGGGTCAAAGCGACCGGGACCATGCCCGACAAGACGAAAAACGGTCTCATCCGGCCAGCCCACCACAGGCCATAAATACCCAGACCTGCCGCCAATATGGCATCGGGCTGGCGGTTGGCCGCGATAAGCCCACAAAGCAGCCCTGCGAGAACGACCCGCAATGTCGTGCCCGGTCCGGTGAGCAAAAGCATGGTGGCCACGACCAACAGCTGGGCGAGCCCATGCATCCAGAGGGCCTGGCTGCTGATGACCCATGTCGTCGTGCCAAATGCGTAAAGCAGGCTCAGAATGGCGGCCAACCCTTCATCGGTCCGCCGCCGCAGGAGCAAATAGAGCAAACCGACGGACACCGCCGCCAGCGAAGAAGCGCAAAGCTTTTCCATGATCCGGGCGACTTGGTCGAACATTAGCGGATCGCCACCATGGCGGTTCAGATAAATGACTGCCGGCAGATAGAACGGGGAGAGGATGACAGGAACGACAATGGGAAATTTTGATACATATCGGTCTCCCCCAATCTTCAGGATCCAATGAGCAGTGCCATCC
>NZ_JBFULQ010000547.1:0-3554 GCF_054049815.1 Mesorhizobium sp. P5_C1
GAGTTTGCCAGAGCGCAATTATCCGCCTACGCTCCAGCATAAAGGCCGCCTTGCGCGACCGACACGAAACACACAACGATACAACACTATGCGGGCTGCCGCCCGCGGGAGGTTACCATGGCATCCGTTCCCTTCGATCAACTGGACGGCTTCATCTGGATGAATGGCGCGTTCGTCCAATGGGGTGACGCCAAGATCCACGTCCTGACCCATGGCCTGCACTACGCCAGCGCCGTGTTCGAAGGCGAGCGCGCCTATGGCGGCGAGATCTTCAAGCTCAACGAACACACCGAGCGCCTGCATGAATCGGCGCGCCTGCTCGGCTTCAAGATTCCCTATTCGGTGGCCGAGCTCAACGACGCTTCCACCACGCTTTTGAAGAAGCAAGGTTTCCAGGACGCCTATGTCCGGCCGATCGCCTGGCGCGGCAGTGAACAGATGGGCGTTTCAGCGCAGAACAACCGCATCAACTGCGCCATCGCCATCTGGCAGTGGCCGAGCTATTTCGATCCGGCGCAGAAGCTGAAAGGCATCCGCCTCGACGTGGCGGAATGGCGCCGGCCCGACCCGCGCACGGCGCCGTCCAAGTCGAAGGCCGCCGGCCTCTACATGATCTGCACCATGTCCAAGCACGCCGCCGAGGCCAAGGGCTACGCCGATGCCATGATGCTCGACTGGCGTGGCCAGGTCGCGGAAGCGACCGGCGCCAACATCTTCTTCGTCAAGGACGGCAAGATCCACACGCCCAAGCCCGACTGCTTCCTCGACGGCATCACCCGCCGCACGGTCATCGGACTGGCCAAGGATCGCGGTCTGGAAGTGATCGAACGCGCCATCATGCCGGAAGAACTCGAGGGCTTCGAGCAATGCTTCCTGACCGGGACAGCAGCGGAAGTAACGCCGGTTTCGGAGATCGGACCTTACCGATTCGAGGTCGGTGAAATCGCCAAGAACCTTATGAATGACTATTCTGCAGCGGTTCAGCCCAAGCACGCGATCGCAGCAGAATAACGAAAGTCACAGCTTTTCGAGCAAGCAGGGGCGGTTTTGAGGCCGCCCCTTTTATTTAAGCGTTTGTGCATTTGACTTTCGTCCATTTCGGCGTCTCATGATGGTGTCGGCCCGGAAGGCTGGCAGCTATGGAGGGACTAATCATATGGACATGAACACGCTTCTTCCGATCATTGTACAGGTGATTACGGGTATCATCGGTGGTCAGGCGGTCGGTGCGGCGCTCAAGACGGCGGCGTTGGGTCAGCTTCCCAAAATCCTGGGCGGAGCCATTGGCGGCGTCGGCGGTGCGGCGATCCTCGGCAGCCTGCTTGGTGGCGGCGCGGTCGATCCGGCGGCCGCGGCAGCAGCAACGAGCGGTCTCGGCAGCGCGCTGAATCTCAACAACATCGTCGGCGGTGCCGGCGGCGGCGCGATCCTGACCGGCATTCTCGGCGCAGTCATGGGTGCCATGAAGAAGTAAGCTATTCGGTCTAGGCGTTCTAAGTGGGCGGCTTCGGCCGCCCATTTTCGTTTTCGGAGCGACCGACCGTTCGTCTGTCGAGGGGTGGACGCCCTTCGCCCGCGCCGTTACATCACGCTGGAGTAGCGAAAGGACGATCATGGGTCAGCTCAATGCCGGCATCGTGCCGGTCACACCGTTCCAGCAGAATTGCACCATCCTGTTCGACATGGACGACAAGCAGGGTGTCGTCGTCGATCCGGGCGGTGACATCGACAAGGTGCTGGCGGCGCTGAAGGACAACGCGATATCAGCCGGGGCGATCTGGATAACGCATGGCCATATCGACCATGCCGGCGGCGCCATGGAGTTGAAGGAGGCGCTCGGCGTCGAGATCATCGGCCCGCATGAGGCCGACAAGCCGTTGCTCGACAATCTGGAAAACCAGGGCAGGCGGTACGGCATCGCCGGCGCGCGCAACTGCGTGCCCGACCGGTTCCTGACCGAAGGCGAGACCGTGTCATTCGGCTCGCATGTGTTCGAGGTGTTGCATTGCCCTGGCCACGCGCCTGGCCATGTCGTCTACTACAACCGCGCGGCCAAGTTCGCCCATGTCGGCGATGTGTTGTTTCGCGGCTCGGTCGGCCGCACCGACCTGCCGGGCGGCGACCACGCGGCGCTGATCGCCTCGATTAAGGACAAGCTCCTGCCGCTCGGCGACGACATCGGCTTCATCTGCGGCCATGGTCCCGGCGGACGCTTCGGCGAGGAGCGGCGGACCAACCCTTTTCTGACCTAAGAGCGCCTGTGCTGCAGCCAATGGCTTCTCCCCGTACTTCACTGGAAAGGTGCCGGCAGGCTGATGAGGGGCGGCGCCGATCTCAAGAGAAATCCGGGACGATCAAACCAACAACAAAAAGCGCCGACCTTGCGGTCAGCGCTTTCGTTGGGGCAGGGATGCCTTAGGTCTTAGTTCGCCGTGCAGAAATGCTGTTCGCCGTCATTGCCGGTGAACGTGCCGGTGCGGGCGTTGAAGGTACGGTAGCGATCCGAGCAATAGTCGTACCAGTCGCGCGTCCAGGGCTGAGCGTAGCCTTCATTGTAGACGACCCTCGGCTCTGCATAGTAGCGGCGCACCGGTGCCGGGCGGACCACGACGTCACGCTCGTAGTAACCGTCATCGTAGTAGCGGTCAGCATAGGGCGGGGGCCCGTCATTGGCCAACGCACCACCGATCAGCGCGCCGGCCGCGAGTCCGAGGACGCCGGCGGCGATTGCATCGCCGTTGCCGTGATGGCCGTGATGGCGCCACTCATCCGCGTAGGCAGCGGGCAAGGTCGCGAGCGTGGTGGCGACCACGGCAGCGGACAGGACAGCGGTCTTGAAAATTCGATTCATGTCGGTCTCCTTCGTGCCGGCCCGCGCAAGTTTCGGGGGATGCGGTCCGGCTTTACCAAAGACTAATATACGACCATGGCTGAACGGGGGCTGAACGGATTTCGACGCACAATATCCAAAACAGGCGTCAAAGACCCCTGCAGGGAACGGGGCTATTCAGCCGGAGCCGTCGCCGGTCTGGGGCCGGTTCAGCCAACCGATAGGTTGACGGCCTTCGGGCCCTTGCCACGCTTGTCCGGTTCCGTGTCGAAGGACACTTTCTGGCCATCCTCAAGACCAGGAAGGCCCGACGCCTGCACGGCTGAAATATGGACGAAAACATCCTTCGCGCCATCATCGGGCGTGATGAAGCCGAAGCCTTTGGCATGGTTGAAGAATTTGACGGTGCCGGTCTGCGGCATGGGAAGCTCCTTTGGTCCCATAAAGTCCAGTCTCGGGCCGGCAAATGCCCGAGTGGAAATTTGTCCTTTATTTTAGCGCTATCGGCAAGAGAAAGTTTTTGGGGCTGCTAAAGTGCGTCGCGTTTGAAGGGATTCAGACGACGCTCGTTTAAGTCTTTGTTTTTATGAATGTCGTTTGCCTCAAGACCACCGCGCACTTTGAGCGACATGCATCTGGCAGAACTCGCGGCATGAAAAAGGCGCGACGAAAACCGCCGCGCCTTTCAAATTCAAATCCCTCTCCAAGCCAGGTCCAGGCATTG
>NZ_JBFULQ010000548.1:0-3548 GCF_054049815.1 Mesorhizobium sp. P5_C1
GACCATACTCAGGCAAGAAATTAGGCAATGACCAAGAAACCGGAAAAACCAGGGTCTGCGAGCATTCGCGTGCTGAAGACGCGGATCAAGAAGAAGAGCGGCCTGAAGGAATCGTCGCGCCGCTGGCTGCAGCGCCACATCAACGATCCCTATGTCCAGCGCTCCAAGGCGGATGGCTACCGCTCGCGCGCGGCCTACAAGCTGATCGAGATCGACGACAAGCATCATTTGCTGAAACCCGGCATGAAGGTGATCGATCTGGGTGCTGCCCCCGGCGGCTGGTGCCAGGTCGCGGCGGCGCGCACGAAATCGACAGCCGACAAGCCGCATGTCGTGGGCATCGACTATCTGGAAATGGATGCCGTGCCCGGTGCGCCGGTGCTGTTGATGGATTTCCTCGATCCGCTGGCACCGCAGAAGCTGGCCGCGGCGCTGGGCGGCGACCCGGATGTCGTGCTGTCCGACATGGCGGCGCCCACCACCGGCCACAAGAGGACCGACCATATCCGCACCATGCATCTGTGCGAGGTGGCGGCCGATTTCGCGCTGTCGGTCCTGAAGCCGGGCGGGCATTTCCTCGCCAAGACCTTCCAGGGCGGCGCCGAAAACGAACTGCTCTCCATGCTCAAGCGCAATTTCCGCTCGGTCCATCACGTTAAGCCGCCGGCGTCGCGCGACGAATCGGTCGAGCTCTATTTGTTGGCCAAGGATTTCAAAGGGCGAGAGCCTCCAGGCGGGCCGGAACGCAAAGTCGACGTTTCGAACGCTTCGAGCGATAGCGAAGGGCAGGGCGAGCCCGAAGCCTAAAGCCATTCGGTTCAATTGCCAGGCGGGCTCACCGGTTCCAGCGTCTTGGGCGTGCTCAGCCGGCCATGGCCGGAGATGGCGTTGCCGGCATCGGGCGCCAGCCGCACGAACGACAGCGCCGCCGCCGCCGATACAGCCGCGACGATGAAGAAGGCGATGTGGAAGTCGTCCAGCGAAAGCGGACCGCCATGGATTGACGTCGAAACTTCCAGGATGCCGCCGGCCAGCGCCACGCCGAGCGCGATCGAAAGCTGCTGGAAGACAGCGGTAATCGGCGTCGCCTTGCTGGTGTCTTCAGCCGAAACCTCGGCATAGGCAAGCGCATTGACGCCGGTGAAGAACATCGAGCGGATGAAGCCGCCGACCAAAAGCATGGCCAGCATCAGCAGATAGGGCGTGTCGGGTGTGAACAGCCCGTTGATGGCAATCGACGCCGCAGCGACCAACGAGCCGACGACCAGCACGCGGCGGAAGCCGGCGACGCGGAAGATCAGCGCGGTGACGAATTTCATGCCGATGGCGCCGATCGCCGAGACGAAGGTGATCATTCCCGACTGAAAGGGCGTCAGTCCGAAGCCGATCTGGAACATCAGCGGCAGCAGGAACGGCACGGCGCCGATGCCGATGCGGAACAACGAGCCGCCAAGCACAGAGGAACGGAACACCTGGTTGCGGAACAGTTCCAGCGCCAGCAGCGGATTTTTGGCGCGGCGCGCATGGAGCAAATAGAGTACTCCCGACGCCAGGCCGACTACCACTGTGATGATGCCGACGATCGGCGGTAGATACGGCAGGCTGACCACCGATAGGCCGAACACCACGCCCGATGCCGCCAGCCCGCTCAGCACGAAGCCGATGAAATCAAGTGGCGGGTTCTGCGTTGGTTCGGTCCGCGGCAGGAAGCGCGTCGCCAGCCAGATGCCGATCAGGCCTATCGGGACATTGATCAGGAAGATCCAGTGCCAGGTGAAATAGGTGGTGATGAAGCCGCCGATCGGCGGTCCGACCAGCGGCCCGACCAGCGCCGGAACGGTCAGCCAGGACATAGCCGCGACCAGCTCACTCTTCGGTGTCGCGCGCACCAGCACCAGTCGCCCGACCGGTGTCATCATGGCGCCGCCAATGCCTTGCAGGAAACGTGACACAACGAAAGCCGGTAGCGAACCGGAAAGGGCGCAGGCGATCGAGCCGACGATGAAGACCGCGATCGCGGCACGAAAGACATTCTTGGCGCCGAAGCGATCGGCCATCCAGCCACTGATCGGAATGAAGATCGCCAGCGACACCAGATAGGCCGTCAGAGCCAGCTTCAGCGCGATCGGGCTGGTATGGATGTCGATGGCGATCGCCGGCAGCGATGTCGCGATGACGGTCGAATCCATGTTTTCCATGAAAAGTGCGACCGCCAGGATGAGCGGGATGGTGCGGTTCAAGGAACGCGTCCGAACTGGATGTTTCGTCGTCAAATGCTTGCCGACCTTGGGGGCGAGCCGACACGAAGGGCGGTTATCACGGCTTGGGGCGGATGTYGCATTAATTTGCGGTCACTTTTGTGCGACCGCAATCGCAGATGGCGTCCGTTCGGCGTCACGTCACCTTTACGGGAGCGTGAAATCATCGGCTTTTCATCGGCGGCGGGACGTGTTACGAGCCAGCGCCAATCCTGAAAGGGAAGAAGACGAGTCGGCGCTGTCCATCCTGGTCAAGCGCTTTTTCTGTATTCCGAGGACTGGCCATGGCAAAAATCATCGAAACGTCCACCGGCGCACTGGCGCTCACCTTTGACGACGTGCTGCTACAGCCCGGTCATTCAGAGGTCATGCCGGGCGAGACCGATGTCCGCACGCGCATTGCCGGCGACATCGACCTCAACGTGCCGATCCTGTCGGCGGCGATGGACACCGTCACCGAAGCGCGGCTTGCCATCGCCATGGCCCAGGCCGGTGGCATTGGCGTCATCCACCGCAATTTCTCGCCGGCCGAACAGGCCGAGCAGGTGCGGCAGGTCAAGAAGTTCGAATCCGGCATGGTGATCAATCCCGTCACCATCGGCCCCGACGCCACCCTTGCCGACGCGCTTTCGCTGATGCGGACCTATTCGATTTCGGGCATTCCGGTGGTCGAGAATGGCGGCACCGGCGGCCAGAAGATCGGTCGGCTGGTCGGCATCCTGACCAACCGCGACGTGCGCTTCGCGTCCGATCCGGCGCAGAAGGTCTACGAACTGATGACGCGTGAAAACCTGATCACGGTCAAGGAGAATGTCGACCAGGACGAGGCCAAGCGCCTCCTGCATCAGCACCGAATCGAAAAACTGGTCGTCGTCGACAGCCGAGGCAATTGCGTCGGGCTGATCACCGTCAAGGACATCGAGAAATCGCAGCTCAACCCGCACGCCACCAAGGACGCGCAGGGCCGCTTGCGCGCCGCCGCCGCCACCAGCGTCGGCGATGACGGTTTCGAGCGCGCCGAACGTCTCATCGATGCCGGCGTCGACCTTCTGGTCATCGACACCGCGCACGGCCATTCGCAGCGCGTGCTGGACGCGGTGGCGCGCGCCAAGAAGCTCTCCAACTCGGTTCGCATTCTGGCCGGCAACGTCGCCACCGCCGAAGGCACGCAGGCGCTGATCGACGCCGGCGCGGATGCCGTCAAGGTCGGCATCGGCCCGGGCTCGATCTGCACCACTCGCATCGTTGCCGGCGTCGGTGTGCCGCAGCTTTCGGCCATCATGTCGGCGG
>NZ_JBFULQ010000549.1:0-3547 GCF_054049815.1 Mesorhizobium sp. P5_C1
CCGGTGATCTGCTTGGCTGAGTCCGAGCACAGGAACAGCGTCAATGCCGCAAGCTCGTCGACGGTGACAAATTCCTTGGTCGGCTGCGCCGCCAGCAGCACGTCGTGCTTGACCTGTTCCTCGGTCATRCCGCGCGCTTTCATCGTGTCGGGAATCTGCTTTTCGACCAGCGGCGTCCAGACATAGCCCGGCGCGATCGCATTGACCGTGATGCCGTCAAGCGCTGTCTCGAGAGCCACTGTCTTGGTCAGGCCCGCAATGCCGTGCTTGGCCGACACATAGGCCGACTTGAACGGCGAAGCGACCAGCGCGTGCGCGGAAGCCGTGTTGATGATGCGGCCCCATTTGCGCGCCTTCATGCCGGGCAGCGCCGCCTTGATCGCGTAGAAGGCGGCGAGCAAGTTGATGCGGATGATGGCTTCCCATTTGTCGTCCGGGAAGTCCTCGATCGGCGCGACATGCTGAATGCCGGCATTGTTGACCAGGATATCGAGACTGCCGAACGCGGCCTCGGCCTCATGCACCATGGCGCTCACCGCCGCGCCGTCCATCATGTTGGCATCGGAGTAGCGGCACTTGACGCCGAAATCCTTCTCGATGCCGGCGCGCTCCTGTTCGATTGCCGCGGCATCGCCCAGCCCGTTGATGGTGACGTTTGCGCCTTCAGCGGCAAAGGCGCGGGCTATTGCCAGGCCGATACCGCTGGTCGAGCCGGTGACGAGGGCATTCTTCGAAGACAGGGAACCCATGGTGATCTCGCGCGAGGTGGGAGGGAACATGACATATAATTGTGCATCGCAGCATGACAATGGCAGAGCCATGTGTCGATGCGATTACAACCTTGCGACAACGCCGGAGCATGGTTCCTGTCCCTTCGAAGCCGTTGTCGCCGGGGTGACACGGCACTGTCATGGTGCCGTGCAACATAATCGCTGCGCATTCGCGCGGTCATTCCTGACGAAATTTTGCCTGTAAAAGACCTTGGGGGTGCAGCTTGGAAATCGCCGATGTCGTGAAGCGGGCCTATGCGATGCCGCTGACCAATCCGTCCTTCCCGCCAGGGCCGTATCGTTTCTTCGACCGCGAATACGTCATCATTACTTACCGCACGACGCGCGAGGCGCTCGAAGCCGTCGTGCCAGCGCCGCTGGAGATCGACGAGCCGCTGGTCAAGTACGAATTCATCCGCATGCCTGATTCAACCGGCTTCGGCGACTATACCGAGACCGGCCAGGTGATCCCGGTGCGCTACAAAGGCCAGCACGGCGGCTACGTTCATTCGATGTATCTCGACGACGACGCGCCGATCGCCGGCGGGCGTGAACTGTGGGGATTTCCCAAGAAGCTGGCCAGCCCCAAGATCGTGCATGAGGGCGAAGTGGTGGTCGGCACGCTGCACTATGGCAGCGTTCTGTGCGCCACCGGCACCATGGGCTACAAGCACCGGGAGGCCGATCACGATTCCGTGCTTGCCTCGCTGGCTGCTCCCAACTTCYTGGTCAAGATCATCCCGCATGTCGACGGCACGCCGCGCATCTGCGAGCTGGTTCGCTACTACCTCACCGACATCACGCTGAAGGAGGCATGGACGGCGCCCGCGGCACTCGATCTGCGGCCCCATGTCATGGCCGACGTTGCGAAGTTGCCAGTGCTCGACATCGTATCGGCTGTTCATTTCACCGCCGATCTGACGCTCGGGCTGGGCGAGGTGGTTTACGACTACCTCGCTGATCGCAACCCTTCCGAGATCAGCGCAACCCAGCCGGAGAAAATTCGTGCTTGAACGCAACCGCAAGAAGGAGGCCACAGCCACCATCGAGGAAATCTCGGCGCAGTATGACCGCATCGCGCTGGTGTTTCAGGGTGGCGGCGCGCTCGGCGCCTATCAGGCCGGGGTCTATCAGGCACTGGCCGACGCCGGCTGCGAGCCGAGCTGGCTTTCCGGCGTGTCGATCGGCGCCATCAATGCGGCGATCATCGCCGGCAATGAATCAAGCCGCCGCCTGCAGCGTCTCGAGCAATTCTGGCAGACGATCTCGGGCCGCAAGATATGGGCCTATACGCCGGAAGGCGACATCTACCGCGACATCCGCAACCGCACAAGTTCTTGGATGACGATGACCATGGGCCAGCCCGGCTTCTTCAAGCCGCGCAATCCCAATCCCTGGTTCGAACAGCCGGGAGCCGAAGGCGCCACCAGCTTCTATGACACGGCCGAATTGAAGGAGACGCTGGAAAGCCTGATCGACTTCGATATCCTCAACGACGGCAAGAAGCGGCTGAGCGTCGGCGCGGTCAATGTCAGAACCGGCAACTTCGTCTATTTCGACACCGAGAAAGTGCGCATCGAACCGGAGCATATCATGGCCAGCGGCGCGCTGCCGCCGGCCTTCCCGTCGATCCGCATCGAGGGCGAATACTACTGGGACGGCGGCATCGTCTCCAACACGCCGCTGCAATACCTGCTCGACCAGGAGGAGGACCGCTCTTCGCTGGTGTTCCAGGTCGACCTGTTCAGCGCGCGCGGCACCTTGCCACGCGGCATGGCCGACGTGCTGTCGCGGCACAAGGACATCATGTATTCCAGCCGCACGCGCCAGAACACCGACAATTTCCAGCGCATCCATGCGCTGAAGATGAAGCTGCTCGAGGCGCTGAAGCGCGTGCCCGCCGAACTGTTGAAGGATGGTGAAAGAGAGCTGATCGCCGACTATTCGCAGGACGGCGTCGTCAACATCGTCCACCTGATCTACCAGCACAAAGGCTATGAGGGACACGCCAAGGACTACGAATTCTCCGGCACCTCGATGCGTGAGCACTGGGAGATGGGGCTGGAGGACACGCAGCGCACGCTGCGCCATCGCCAGTGGCTGACCCTGCCGACCAATGTCGAGGGCGTCGCCATCCACGATCTGCACCGCGAGGATCCGACCTGAGGTCTTTGCTGGCGCCTTCGTCTGACGAGGGGGCTGGCGAATCCACAGTTTGCCGACCAAAGCCTTTCAGCCGTATTGAAACAAGCCAGACTACCCCAAACGAAAAACGGCGCCGGAACCGGCGCCGTTTTCGTTTCAATAATTGATTGTCCGCTAAAACACCTGGCGGAAGACGATGAACAGCACGAAGGCGAGCGTGATCGAGCACGGCAAGGTCAGCACCCAGGCAAGCAGCAGGTTGCGCACCGTCGACCATTGCAGGCCCGAACCGTTAGCGGCCATCGTTCCGGCGACGCCCGACGACAGCACGTGCGTTGTCGACACTGGCAGTCCGAGCCGGTCGGCCATGCCGATGGTCACCATCGCGACAAGCTCCGCGGCGGCACCCTGGCCATAGGTCAGATGGCTCTTGCCGATCTTCTCGCCGACCGTGACGACGATGCGCTTCCAGCCGACCATGGTGCCGAGGCCGAGCGCCAGGGCAACGGCGACCTTCACCCAGATCGGGATGAACTTCGTCGCGTTGTCGACGGCCTTGTGATAGTCGGTGACCGCTTTCAGATCGGCGGCCTCCATCGGCAGCAACTTCTTCTTGTCGATCAGCTTGAGTG
>NZ_JBFULQ010000550.1:0-3528 GCF_054049815.1 Mesorhizobium sp. P5_C1
GCATAGCCTTGGGTGTCATAGCTGCCGGTGGTGCYGAGCACGCCGTTCGTCACATCGCTTCCGCCGATGAAGCCGGARGCGGAGACCAGCGCGTAGTYGWAGTTCTTGCGRAACAGCGCGTAGCCGCCGAACATGCCGGCCTTGTTGGTGCCTTCKCCGATGGCGTCAAATCCYCGGAACCCGCCGAGGTTGACATCGGTCGAGGCATARCCGGCGAAAACGCCGAGGTTCAGRCCATACTSATTGTCGAACTGGAAGTGTTTGGCGGCATTGAAATCCAGGCTGAYGGCGGCCGAAAAATCATTGGCATCGAAGCTCGGGCCGGGGCCATTCAARCCRCCGCCACTGATGTCGTAGCCGTCATGCTCGGTATGGGCGAACTGGCCGGAGGCGAAGACGCCGAAGCTGGACGAAACCGGCACCATTGCCCCCCCGGTTGCGGGCGAGAGGTTGAGGTCAGCATCGATCGCATCACGGTTTATGCCGTAGAGGGCGTCGATTGCCACCGTGACCGCGCCGGCGTTGGTGGCGCTGGTGGGCGCCGCGGCAATACCAAAATTGGCCGGAGTAGCACGCAGGAACAAGCCGCCATTCGGGCCAGTTACGACCTCATAGGTGAAAAGCGAACCCGGCGTGCCGGGAATGCCCACGACGCTGAAGGTTCCGGCAATCGGTCCGCCGGTCGAGACGATGAGCGGGATATCGGTCGCTTGGGCGAATTGCGGCGTGCCCAGCAGATTGACGATGATGGTGTTGGCGCCTGTGGCGGAAAACGCGCTGGCAACCAGTTGATCCGACTGCAACGTCTGCTGGTTGATGTCGAGGCTGATCCTGGCGCCGTTGAGCGTAAGGCCGCCGAGCGTCAACACGTCGTTGGCTGCACCGTCCGTCATGTTGATCAGCGAATTCGTCGCGATGATCGAACCTGGCATGTTGACGTTGCCGTTGATGAAAAGCGTCGAACCGTTGCCGAGATTGAGCTGGTTGATGCCTTGCGTGCCACCGCTGAAGCGGAGCGTGGAGGCGTTGGCCGAAAAATTGTCGAAGCCGGTGAAGTTCTGGCTCTTGCCGCCGGCAGCGAGGTCGGTGCCTGTGACGGTGCCGTTGGCTCCCGTGCCGCTGAACAGGACCCCGTCGGCTAGGTTGAGCGGATCGACCGTGCCCACATTATCGATGATCAGCGTGTTGGCGCCGATTCCGGTGATGCTGCCGCCAATCGTGCCGCCGGAGAGATGGACGTGGTCTGCGTCGATGCCACCCTCGATGGTGCCGCCCGAAACTGAAACCTGGTCGAATCCGGCACCGCCGCTGACACTGCCGTGGATGGTTCCGCCGGAGACGGCTACGGTATCATCACCGTCGTCGCCAGTTACGTTCCCAGTGATGGCGCCGCCGCTGACGGTTATCGTATCGTTGCCGGTGCCGCCGTTGACCGAACTGGCGATGGTGCCGCCCGAGATGCTGATGTGGTCATCGCCGTCATTGCCGGAAACCGACCCAGCGATCGTTCCGCCGCTGATGGTGATTGTATCGTTGCCGAGATCACCGATGATTTCACCGGTTACTACGCCACCGGATACAAAAATCCGGTCGTTGCCATCATTGCCTTCGATAAAACTGTTTATCGTGCCGCCGCGCAGATCGATCGTATCATTGCCCGCGCCGCCGCTCACGGCGCCGCCGAGCGTGCCGCCGGTCATCAGGAAGCTGTCGTTGCCATCTTCCAGGCCGACAGAATCGACGCCGTCCCCACCCTCACCAAGATCGATCCCGATACTGGCGTTGCCCGAGATCGTGACGTTGTCGTTCTGGCTGCCGGCGAAAATCGAACCGTCAATCCTACCGCCGCTCACGTCATAGGTGTCGCCGCCGCCGTCGCCGAAAACCGAACCGGTCACACGGCCCGCGGTCATGTTGAAAATATCGGCGCCGTCGCCGAGGTCGACGATGCCCGGAGCCGCGGTCGTCCCGATGGTGCCGCCGTTGATGTTGACGGTGTCGTTGCCTTCGTTGCCGAATATGCTGCCGCCGATGGTGGCTCTGCCGCCGACCGTTATCGTGTCGTTTCCGATATCTCCATCAACGTAGAGATCGATCGCGGCATTGCCGTTGATCGTGATCTGGTCGTCGCCTGCGTTTCCGGTCACGTAGCTGTGGATCGCGCCACCGCTGACAACCAGCGTGTCGTTGCCACCGTCGCCGCTCAGACTACCTTCGAGGATGCCACCGGTCATGGTGAAATGGTCGTCGCCGTCGCCAAGCCCGATAGAACCTCCTCCTTCCGAGTCGCCATAAACTATGGCGCCGTTCTTGATGGTGACGATATCGGCGCCGCCATTGGTGAAAACAGATCCGGTGACAACGCCGCCGGCGCCATCGACGACGCTTGTATCGCTGCCAATGGTGATGGTGTCGATGCCATCTCCGCCGAAGACTGAACCGTTGATTTGACCGCCGGTCATCTCCAGCGAATTATTGCCTTCGCCAAGGTCGATGTCCTGAATGCTGCCGGCCTGGATGACGACCTTGTCATCGCCCGCCCCGGTATTGAGATTGGCCATGACGTTGGGGCCGAATGGCTCGCCGTCGAAATCCCCATATGACATCTGAAACTGGTCGTTGCCGCCAAGGAGTTGGACGGTTCCCGCTCCCGGCTCCAAGGTGGTCGTTACCTCCGACGTTATCGGCGGCAGGCCACTTACGTCGGGCGTAGCCGTAATGTTGTCCAGGATGCCGCCAACGATGCTTACAATGTCGTCGCCATTRCCGTCATAATTGTTGACGATGACAGTCGACGAGCTGTTGTCTTGCCCTTGGTAACCCTTGAACCCTGTCGCGAATGCGCCGTTGATGTCCTGGACATTTCCGGTTGTTGTGCACTTGACCGTGACCGACGTCGTTTCGAACGTCGTCACGGCCGAGATGCCTGAGCCAACCGTTGTCGCGGTGCCGCTCGCGGCAGCGGAGCAGGCTGCCGCGCCAGATATTTGGAAAGTGGATGCTGCCGCCAACGCGAGCAGCGAAACACCTGCCAACTGATAGGCCTCGCGCGGCACTCTCATTCGACTCCACCTTACGAGAAATCGATACCGTCACAAATTAAGGCAATTAAGATAGGTCCCCGACCCATCTGATTGGGCTCGTCGACTTGCTTGACCTTGAGTGTACGTGGCGGGCTGCTCTGCGGCAATGGTTAGACGTTCGCCCTCGGACCACTATAAGGCCATCTGTGGCGAGAAGGTCACTATAGAAAAGCTCGACGCGAGCTGTTTACACCCATGTTCACAGTTCAAAGGGCACATCTTAGAGATCAGAATAGGCCGCGGAAACGGTCAGGTCTCCCGCATGAGCAACCTTGCGATTGTAGCTTGCCCATATTTCGCCGCCACATTGCTGCGCCCAGCGGTGACAGAAAGAAAAATCGGTGGGCAAATCCACGTCCGGCGTCACGATCTTTGAAAAAGGCGTCAGAAAGCTCTCGAACTGTGCGGTGTATTTGTTGTTTCTGTAGCGCGACCGGTTCACCGT
>NZ_JBFULQ010000551.1:0-3510 GCF_054049815.1 Mesorhizobium sp. P5_C1
CCAACAGGAAATCCGCGAGTGGTCCGCCCCGCACTGTCATGTGCCCGGCAGCCTCGAGCAGATGCCAGCGGACATTCCACCAATGCCGCTTGCCGGCCCACCTCGATGTCCAGACCGTCAGTTCGGCCTCGTGCCAGAGATAATGAAGCAGGCCACGCAGCGACATCCGCCTGGGATCGGCGGTTACACTGGCGGAACTTTGCCCCGCAGGCACCGATGCCGCGCGGCTCCCCGTCTTCGACAGGCTGAAGTCCAACTTGAGGGCGGCCAAGCCGTTTTGCAGATCGAGCTGTATCGCGCTGCCCATCAAGGCGCCCAGCCCGGACAGTTCGTAAGGTGATTCATAGGAATCACAGGACGGATCATGCCCGCCGCCGCTCAGCGGCATGCGCTTGATCAGATGAAGGTCGCCTATGCGAGCGATGTACATCGGGCAGCCTGGCTCGCGGCACAGGCATAGCGGGCGCTCGCTGCGGGCATAGGCACTCACCAGCGCCGCCTGCAGGTCAGGCGCTGCCTCCTCGTAGACCGCACTGCCAATTCTGAACCGTCGCATCACCTCCACAGCTCCAGGTCGCCGCCGCATTCCTGTGCGCGCATTGAAGTCATGGGTTTGCACATTGCGCAACCCCTTTGGTGCATCGGCGCGAGAGGCAGAGGGGAGCCGGGAGGAGCGTGGCCCGGCTGGCGCGCAGAGAGTGTTGGCGCGGGCGCTATTCCCCTCTCGCGAAGGACATTTCCATGAACATTGTTTCGACTATTTCGACCGTCGCATGTACGGCTGGTTCCCTCGCCGCGTTGACGCCGGCCTCCATCAACAACGCCGAGGCAATCTATCAAGCGGCAACGTTGCTTCTACCTTTCCTCGAGCAGGGCAAGCCTGTCACCACCGCCGCACTGCGCACCGCCATGGCGACCAGTTTTGGCGGCAGCGATGCGCAAGGATTCTGGCTTTGGAAGGACGCCTATGAGGCGCTCGAAGTCGCCCAGGTGCTGTTTCTGCGCCGGTTCGGCCCTGCGATCCTGTCGCGGTCGACCACGCCGCAGGCAACGCTGGCGATGATCAAGCGCATCGCCGACCTTCTTCCTACCCATACGCGACGGTCCGACGAGAGCCAGGCCATGCAGCAGCTGTCGACGCCCTTGCCGCTCGCCTTGGTGACAGCGCACGCCGCGGCGATCGCATCTTGCGACCTCGTTCTCGAACCCTCGGCCGGCACCGGTCTGCTCGCCGTCCATGCCGAGATGGCGCGCGCCTCGATCGCCCTCAATGAGCTCGCCGCGACGCGGGCCGATCTCCTCGGCCTGCTGTTTCCCCGGGTCCCCGTCTCGCGGCACGACGCCGCCCATATCGACGATCATCTCGACGCAGGCATCGAGCCGTCCGTCGTGCTGATGAATCCACCCTTCAGCGCCGGCGCCTATGTCGGCGGCCACGTCGCCGATGCGGCATGGCGGCATCTCTCCTCCACATTCGCACGCCTGCGCGCCGGCGGGCGCCTCGTCGCCATCACCGGCACCGGGCTGTCTCCGGAAAACCCCAAATGGCGGCCCGGCTTCGAACGCCTGCAGCAGCAGGGCAACGTCATCTTCACCGCGGCGATCGACGGCCGTGTCTACGCCCGCCATGGCACCACCACTGAGACCCGCCTGACAATTATCGACAAGGTACCGGCCGCCGAACCGAAAAACTTCGTCCGGTCGCCGGGCAAAGCCACCGATGTCGAAACGCTGCTCGCCTGTATCACGGCTCTGCCGCCCCGGCTACCGGGCGGCTTTCCGGATTCGATCGGCGCGCTGTCCAACCCGCGCAATCCCGCCATGCACATGGCTGCCCGATCGGGGACAAGAGCCGCACCCCTAACAGTCTCAACTTCTGCTCCGAAGGCCATCCAATCGGTCCGTCCGATTGCGCGGGCGAAGCCCGCTCGCCAGGTGATGGCAAACAGCGTGCCGGCCGTCCCCCTCGCCTATGAGCTACGCGACTGGATGCCGGAAGAGGGCGGCCGGCTCACCGACACGATCTACGAACCCTACGCGCTACAGTCGATCGACATTCCCCGCGCAAAGCCGCATCCGACGCCGCTCGTGCAGTCGGCCGCAATGGCCGCCGTCGCGCCACCAAAACCTTCCTATCGGCCGCTTCTTCCTGATGCGATCATCGACGAAGGCCTGCTGTCGGACGCCCAGCTCGAAAGCGTCGTCTATGCCGGCGAAGCCCATTGCGGCCATCTCGCCGGCACCTGGACGGTTGACGAGACCTGCGATGTCGTCTCGGCCGCACCAGAAGGGGCTGCGAACGCTGTCCGCTTCCGCCGTGGATGGTTTTTGGGTGACGGAACCGGCTGCGGCAAGGGACGGCAGGTCGCCGGCATCATCCTCGACAACTGGCTGCAGGGGCGACGCCGCGCGATCTGGATTTCCAAGTCCGACAAATTGCTGGAAGACGCCCAGCGCGATTGGGCGGCCCTTGGCCAGGAAAAACTCCTCGTCCAGCCACTCTCGCGCTATCGGCAGGGTACGCCGATACGCCTTGCCGAGGGCATCCTGTTTACGACCTATGCCACACTCCGCTCCCAGGAGCGCGAAGGCAAGAAGTCTCGCATCGCGCAGATCATCGACTGGGTCGGGCAAGAGGCGGGGAGCGGGGAAGCCGCGACAGGGACGAAAAAAGCTTTTGATGGCGTCATCGTCTTCGACGAAGCCCATGCCATGGCAAACGCGGCGGGCGGCAAAGGCGAGCGCGGCGACGTCGCGCCCTCGCAGCAGGGCAGGGCAGGCTTGCGGCTGCAGCACGCGCTTCCCGATGCCCGCATCGTCTATGTCTCGGCGACGGGCGCGACCGCCGTCGAGAACCTGGCCTACGCGCAACGTTTCGGCATCTGGGGCAGCGAGGATTTCCCGTTCGCCAACCGCTCTGAATTCGTCGCGGCGATCGAGGATGGCGGCGTCGCCGCGATGGAAGTGCTCGCCCGTGACCTTAAGTCGCTCGGCCTCTACACGTCGCGCTCGCTCTCTTATGAAGGTGTCGAATACGACCTGCTCGAGCACGCGCTGACCGAGGAGCAGATCCGCATCTACAATGCCTATGCCGACGCGTTCCAGGTGATCCACAACAACCTGACCGCCGCACTCCAGGCGACCAACATCACCAGTGAGTCCGGCACGCTGAACCGCATCGCAAAATCGGCGGCACGCTCAGCCTTCGAGAGCACGAAGCAGTGCTTCTTCAGCCATCTAATCACCTCGATGATGACGCCGACCCTGATCAGCGCGATCGATCAGGACCTCGCCGATGGTCATTCGGCGGTCGTCCAGGTCGTCTCTACCGGCGAAGCGCTGATGGAACGACGCCTTGCCGAGATCCCGACCGAGGAATGGTCGGATCTGCATGTCGATGTCACGCCGCGCGAGTACGTCGGTGGGTACTTGATGCACTCCTTCCCCACCCAATTGTTCGAGGAATATTCGGATGCGGAGGGCCGCGTCTATTCGCGGCCTGTCCACGAC
>NZ_JBFULQ010000552.1:0-3506 GCF_054049815.1 Mesorhizobium sp. P5_C1
GCGCCCAACGAGCCGAATGGAACTGTGAAGATCGGGCCGCGGTGATGGCGCAGCTTGACCGAGCGAATGCTGAAGGACTCGACCGTGCCCTTGTAGGTGCCGCTCTGGATATACTCTCCGACGCGAAACGCATCGTCGGTCATGTAGAACACACCACTGATGACGTCCTTCACCAGCGACTGCGATCCGAAGCCGATGGCAACGCCGAAGATGCCCGCGCCCGCGATCAATGGACCAATCTCGACGTCAAGGCCGGAGAGAACCATCATGATCGCAATGGCGGCAATGAGTGCGGCGAGAAAATTCTTCAGGATCGGCAGCAGCGTCAAAAGCCGCCCGCTGCGGGCAAGCGCTGCCTCGTCGCCGCCCTCGGTGCGGGCACGATCGATGCGACCGCCAATAAGACCCTTCACAAGTTGCCAGATGAGATCGGCGGCGAGCAGCACCACGATGCCGCTCAATACACCTCGGACGATGCGGTCTACACTTTCGTCGCCCATCATTCCGCTGGCGCGCAAACGCACGACGGTCGCAAGCCAGGCGACAGCGAGCCCGATGACGATCGCCCTCGCCCCACGCTCAACGAGCACTTCGAAGATGGCATTGTTCGACTTCGTCGTCTCGTCGGAGCTGGCGAAAAACGACTTGGTGATTGAGCTGGTGGATCTCAGGATTGGTGGGAGGATCAAGCCATAGATGCCAATCCACAAAAGCGTGCTCATCCCCACGACCCACAAGAGCCAGAGCACGCAAAGGAAAAATGTCAGCAGCCATTCCTTGAGCCGATAAACCTTGGAAGGCTCGATCGCCGCCGGCCGCCGCCATACGGATTCGATCGACACCGCGAGGAGACCGAGACCGAGTATGTAGACGATGAGATTCCTGACGTTCGGCGTGAAGTGGAGGATGTTCATCTCGCCTGCGAGCGCCCATCCAAGGAAGAATATGCCAGCAAACAACGCGACGCGGCGGCGCCAGAAAGCAGCGGTGACATCGTCCATCGGAATAAGCCGGACCTTCGGCTGGTCTCCAAGGTTCAAATTGCCGTCCGCCGTGCCGAGAATAACTGACGTGATCCGCATGATCACGCGCCAGGCGATGACAGCGATCAGCAAAGGCAGCACCAGCGCAGAAAGCAGTGGTGGCCAGGTAAACGCCAGGAAGGCGCCGACACTGGCCATTGCGAACACGACGAGCGGCGCGATGGCGACGAACAACGTTCGGGCGATCACATGATGTCGGGCGGGTGCGCCCGATTCCGGGCTTTGAGCTGGGTTGCGGCGGTGAGCCCTGCCGACGATACGGCGGAAGATGAACTCGGCACCTAACCCAAGCGCCACAAAGGCCGCGAACAGGACGAGGATCGCTCCCGGCCCTCGCCCGTGAATCTCGGTCATAATCGTCGAGCTTGCGCCGGAAATCTCGTCAGGGACCTCAGGAATCGCATTGCCAATGCCCTGCAAATGCTCGCGAATGGCATTGGACCAGACCATGAAGTCAGTGGCGGAAGCGCCCATTGGCATTGCCGAATCGGCCGCGGGTGCCGCGCCCTTCTCGGCGATCCACGCCTTGACTTCGGGATCGTTCAGCAATTTCAGCAACTGCTCGACTTTTTCAGGTGGAGGGGGCGGCGCCGCAGTCGTCTGCGCCCGGGCGATCGCAGTGAATGCGATCAGGGACGCCATCAGCATTGCAAACAACACGCCGGTTCTGCCAGCCCGGAAAACCATCACACTCATCTGCTGACCCCCGATGGACTCACTTTCACTATGCCCACAACATACTGCCTCACGAACAAAATAATGTAGCGATGCAATACGCCCGAACAGGGCCGGAATTGTCCGTCGAGGCGGAGCGCCAAGGGAGCTCGGCCATCAATCGCCAGTCCCCGCTCAGGTAAGGCAATTTCGCGTTTCAGCTGGGGTGGCGCGTTTCGCTCCACAGAGCTTCGCCAAACTGATACATCCGCATTCGACAAAATTTCAGCCAGACCATCATGAAGACCAAATGACAGCATCTCTCTTTCTCGGCTTTCCCGATCGCMTCGCCGGTGGCCGCATCCCCAGTGCGGTGATCTTCGGAGCCGGTCACGGCAGCACCTATCCCGGCAAGGACAGCAGCGGCCATGCCTTGGCCGCCGATGCCATCCGCGCCGCGAGCCAGGGCGATGCCGCGCTCGTCGAGCACTGGGATTTCGATCTCGGCGGCCCGCTGTTCGACGGCAAGCCGGACAACTGCATCGACACAGGCGATATCCCGACCATTTTGCATAACAATGCCGGCAACCGGACCCGGATCGAGGCGAAGACGCGCGAGGTCCTGGCATTGCCGGCCGTACCGATCCTGCTGGGTGGCGACTGTTCCGTGACCTTTCCCTTCCTCGCCGGCTTTGCGGATCACGGACCGGTCTGGATCCTGCAGATCGACGCCCATATCGATTGGCGCGACGAGGTGTCTGGCGAGCGACACGGCTATTCGAGCCCGATGCGTCGCGCGAGCGAGATGCCGCATGTCGCCGGCATGGTGCAGGTCGGCCTTCGCAGCGTTGGCAGCGCAGGCATAACCGAGATCGAAGCGGCGCGGCGCTATGGCAGTCGCTTCGTGACCGCCCGCGAGATTCACGCCCAGGGCGTCGAAGCCGCGCTGCGGCATATTCCGGAAGGATCGCAGGTTGTTGTCACGCTCGACTGCGACGCCCTCGATCCCAGCATCATGCCGGGTGTGGCGGCGCGTACGCCCGGCGGCCTCACCTACACGCAGGTGATCGACCTGATCGCGGGCCTCGGCAGGCGGGCCAGGATCGCAGGATTCGATCTTGTCGAATTCTATCCTCCCGCCGATATCGACAGCCTGTCGGCCCTGACCGCGGCGCGCCTTCTCGTCAATGTGATCGGCACCATCGTCCGGCAGGTTTGAAAGCCGGCTTCCTCTCGTAGCATGACGGCCCGACAAGGTTCCCTCCGCTGCCGAGAGGATACCCAGACTCGGGCCTCACCCTCGGACCGGCAGCAATTCAGGCGCATCCGTTGGGCTTCCCAGAGGGAAGTCCTCCCTTCGACCAGATCTGCCCGGACTTCCCTAGAGTTGCTATAGGTTCCGGCCGCGTGCGGCTACATCCGCCGGCGCCTCATCCGCCAGATAGCCGAGATCCTTTTGTTCCGGCAGAGACAGGCCGGCAAGTGCCCTGCGCTGCCTGAAATCCTGATATCGGCGTCGAAACCTTGCGAAGACACGCGCGATATGCCCGGCGAGCAAAACGGAAAAACGGGAGGTCGGCTGGAAGGTCCTGAGGCTGGTGGAGGTCATTTCATTCTCCCTCGTTCGAATTCATGAGGGCAGTGTCCCACCGGCGCGCTTTGTCGATGTTCATCTAGGCGTTAAACCGGAGGAGAAACCACTGCCGAAGCCGCTAAATCGTCGTTAAGTCGGCGCGGGGAAGTGATATTCTACCCGAGGCTGCTACAGGGGGGTCGGGGTGCACATCGGATTGCTTGGCGGTATCGAGG
>NZ_JBFULQ010000553.1:0-3503 GCF_054049815.1 Mesorhizobium sp. P5_C1
TTCCTGCAGGTCGCGGGTGAAGATCGACGACGACAGGCCGGCGCCAACCGCGTTGTGCTCGTCGAGCACGGCGTCGAAATCAGAATATTTCATCACATAGAGGATCGGCGCGAAGGTTTCTTCCGTCACCGGCGAAACCTGTTTCGGCATTTCCACCAACGCCGGATGCACATAATAGGCATCCGGATGGCCGTTCTCGACCCGCGTGCCGCCGGTCACCTTGCCGCCATGTGAACCTGCCTCCTTCAGCGCCTTCTGCATGGCGTCGAAAGCAGCCTTGTCGATCAGCGGCCCGACCAGTGAAGGGGTCTCCAGCGGATTGCCAACCGAGACGCTTTCGTAGGCCTTCTTGAGACGTGGAACCAGAGCGTCATAGACGCTGTCATGCACGAACAGGCGCCGCAGCGTCGTGCAGCGCTGTCCCGCCGTGCCCATCGCGCCGAAGGCAATCGCGCGCAGCGCCATGTCGAGATCGGCGGTCGGGCAGACGATGCCGGCATTGTTGCCGCCGAGTTCGAGCACCGCGCGGGCAAAGCGCTTGGCCAGCCGCGGGCCAACGTCGCGGCCCATGCGCGTCGAGCCGGTGGCCGATACCAGCGGCACCTTGGGATGATCGACCAGGATCTCGCCGACGGCGCGGTCACCGATCAGCACCGGCGCCAGGCCCTGCGGCGCGTCGGTGCCGAAACGCTTTACCGCGCGGGCAAAAATCGCTTCGCAGGCGAGCGCCGTTAGCGGTGTCTTCTCCGACGGCTTCCACACCACCGCGTCGCCGCAGACCAGCGCCAGGGCTGCGTTCCACGACCACACCGCGACCGGAAAGTTGAAGGCGGAAATGACGCCGACGACGCCGAGTGGATGCCAGGTTTCCATCATGCGATGGCCCGGGCGCTCGGTGGCGATGGTCAGGCCGTACAACTGCCGGGACAGACCGACGGCGAAATCGCAGATGTCGATCATCTCCTGCACTTCGCCAAGTCCCTCGGACGGGATCTTTCCGACCTCGATCGAGACCAGCCGGCCAAGCTCGGCCTTGTGCGTGCGCAGCTCCTCGCCGAGCAGCCGCACCAGCTCGCCGCGCCGTGGGCCCGGCACCATCCGCCACGCCTGGAACGCCTTGTGCGCGGCATCGATGGTCTTGGCCGCGTCGGCCGGCGAGATCGTCTTCAGCGCCGCGATCTGCTCACCCGTCACCGGGCTGCGCACGATCAGGTCGCCGCCGACAAGCGCGTCATTGGCCACACCCAGTTTCGCCAGCAGCTCGGCCGTTTCCTTCGCTATGGTCATTTTTTTCCCTTTCATATCCCGTCGCCATCATATGGCGCCGGATCAAGCCTTGCGCCATGTCGCCTGCGTGCCGAAAAGGCACCTCAGGCACTGTCATGGCGTGGCATTACTCGTTCCAGGGGAAAATCGCCACCCCGGCATGGTCCAAGCCGAGAGCAGACCGTTGAACCAGATCAAAAGTCAGTCATTTCGCCGTGCGGGCAGGTCCCCGTACGGCACCGTCTTTCATCAGCCGGTCGATATGCATGCGGATATGGGCGGCTTCCGCGGCCGTGTTGGCGAGCGCGATGGCGCGGTCGAAGGCGACACGCGCCTCTTCGCCCCGGTCGAGCTGCATCAATAGGCCACCCTTGAGGCCGAAGAAGTGGAAATAGCCGGAAAGCCTCTGTTCGAGCGGTTCGATCATGGCAAGCGCTTCTGCCGGTCCGCGCACCTTTGAGACCGCGACCGCGCGGTTGAGCGTGATTACCGGCGACGGCTGCATCTGTTCGAGCAGGCCGTAGAGCAGGTCGATCTCCACCCAGTCGGTGTCCTCGGCCTTGTCGGCTCGCGCATGCAGCGCGGCAATAGCCGCTTGCACCTGGTAGGGGCCGGGTTGGCGATGGCGCAGCGCCTTGTCGACCAGCGCCAGCCCCTCGTCGATCATCTTGCGGCTCCACAGCCTGCGATCCTGATCCTCGAGCAGCACGATCTCGCCGTCTTCATCGAAACGGGCCGGCGCGCGCGCATGCTGCAGCAGCAACAGCGCCGTCAGCCCCATGATCTCCGGCTCGGTCTGGAACAGCCTGAGCAAAAGCCGCGCCAGCCGGATCGCCTCCTCGCACAGCGGTGCGCGCGCCGGCGCCTCGCCGCTGTTGGTCGAGTAGCCCTCGTTGAAGATCAGGTAGACCATGGCGGCGACAGCGGCGAGCCGTTCCGAGCGCTCGACCGCGCCCGGCGTTTCGAACGGCACGCCGGCGTCCGCAATGCGCGCCTTGGCGCGGGTGATGCGCTGCTCCATGGCGCTCTCGCCGACCAGGAAGGCGCGCGCGATCTGCTTGACGGTGATGCCCGAGACGATGCGCAGCGCCACCGCGATCTGCTGCGTCGGTGACAGATCGGGATGACAGCAAATGAACAGCAGCCGCAAGATGTCGTCGCGGTAATGCGCGCCGTCCAGCCGCTCGGCCATGTCGCTCTCGGCATCTTCCAGGTCGGAGATCTGGTCTTCCTCCGGCATCGGCGCCTGCTTGGCACGCTTGCGCACGGCATCGATGCCGCTGTTGCGGCCGACAAAGATCAGCCAGGCCGCCGGATCACGCGGCGGCCCGTTCTGCGGCCAATTCTTCAGGGCTCTGAGACACGCATCCTGGAAAGCTTCCTCCGCCGTATCGAGATCGCGGAAATAACGCAGCAGCGCGCCCATCGCCTGCGGACGGGCGGTGTTGATTGTCGAGCTTATCCAGGCGAGTTCGGTCATGCGGGAATCTTGTTGGTGTGAAACATCTGAACCGGCCGGATCTCGTAGGAGCCGCCACTCGGGTTGACGTCGGACAGTTCACGGGCGAACTCTACAGCCTCGTCGAGATCCGCGCATTCGAGCGTGTAGAAGCCGAGGAATTGCTCCTTGGTCTCCGCGAAAGGCCCGTCGATGACGACGGCTTCGCCCTTGACCTTTCTCAGTGTCGTTGCCGCCGTGGTCGGCAACAGCCGCGCCACCGGGCCAAGTCGTCCGGCCTGGACGTACTTTTCCTGAACGTTGAGAAGCTTGCCTATGACTTCATCGTCCTGCGCCTTGCTCCACGAGCTGACGACGTCTTCGGAGGCATAGCAGAGGATTGCGTAGAGCATGGTTGGTCCTTTTCTCTGTCAAAGGACGAAACACTAGGACCGATCCCGACACGACGTCGATAAAAAAATCTGGGTGCCGCGCATTTGGTAACCGCATTGCCGCCGGTTAGCTTTCGCGCACCTTCAGCCATCTCAGCACGAGAGCTTCCTCGCCATCGAGGCCGTCTAACGAGCGCTTATGCTTGTTGGCTTGCGCCATTTCGTCGAGCAATCGTCCTTGCGACCAGGCCTCGAACACCTGCGGATGGATATAGCATTTGCGGCAGACGGCGCGCGTATTGCCCAGCCGCTCGGCGACCTTGTCGATGACGCTGTTCATCACCCGCTTTTGCTGCGCCTGGGTTTCCGGTAATTCCGTCTGCGCAAACAGTGACGCGGCGTGGATG
>NZ_JBFULQ010000554.1:0-3501 GCF_054049815.1 Mesorhizobium sp. P5_C1
ATTCTAAGGGGCGGCGGCCGCTGCACGGTCGTCGCGGACGATTGATCCTGGGGCCTGGTCCCGAAAAAGGGATGACGGTTTTCGAAAATCAGGCTCGAACACGGGGCCTTGCCCCAAAGCAGTGAACCCGCGCTAGACGGGTCGAGGAGATTAAGATGAGTGGTGTGTACGACGATCTCAAGCGGCGCATGGACGGGGCAATCGCCGCGTTCAAACATGATCTGGCTTCGCTGCGGACCGGTCGCGCCTCCAGCAATCTGCTCGACGCGATCCAGGTGCAGGCCTATGGCACCACCATGCCAATCAACCAGGTCGCCAACGTCTCGGTGCCGGAACCGCGCATGATTTCGGTGTCGGTCTGGGACAAGTCGATGGTCGGCGCGGTCGACCGCGCCATCCGCGAATCCAATCTGGGCTTCAACCCGATCGTCGACGGCACCAATCTCAGGATTCCGCTGCCCGAGCTCAACGAACAGCGCCGCAAGGAACTGGTCAAGATCTCGCATGGCTACGCCGAGAACGCCCGCGTCGCCGCTCGCCACGTGCGCCGCGATGGCATGGACTTCCTGAAGAAGGCGGAAAAGGACGGCGACATCAGCGAGGACGATCAGCGCAAGCGTTCCGAACAGGTCCAGAAACTTACCGACGAAACGATCAGCACCATCGACCACCTGCTTTCCGATAAGGAAGCTGAAATCATGCAGGTTTAGGGTTTTGGCCATCGGCTGACCCGAAAGCGAGAACATGGCAACGCCCGCGCATGTCGCGATCATCATGGACGGAAACGGACGCTGGGCCAAAGCGCGCGGCATGCCTCGTCTTGCTGGCCATCGGGCCGGTGTCGAAGCGCTGCGCAAGACGGTGCGCGCCGCACCCGGGCTCGGCATCTCCTTCCTGACTGTCTATGCCTTCTCGTCGGAGAACTGGTCGCGGCCGAAGTCCGAGGTCAGCGACCTGATGGGCCTGCTGAAACTGTTCATCCGCCGTGATCTCGCCGATTTGCACCAGAGCGGTGTGCGGGTCAGAATCATCGGTGACAGGGCAGGGCTGCAATCCGACATCAGGGGGCTGCTCGACGAGGCCGAATCGCTGACCGCCGCAAATGAAGCGCTGACCCTGGTGATCGCCTTCAACTATGGCGGACGCGACGAGATCGTGCGGACGGCGCGCAAGCTTGCCGCAGCCGTGGCCCGTGGCGAACTCGACAGCGAGGCGATATCCGCCGAAAGCTTTGCCGGCGCACTCGACACGCAAGGCATCCCCGACCCGGAACTGGTCATCCGCACCAGTGGTGAGCTGCGGCTGTCGAACTTCCTCCTGTGGCAGGCTGCCTATAGCGAGCTCGTCTTCCTGCCTTGCTACTGGCCCGACTTCAGCCGCGAGCATCTTGCCGAGGCCCTGCGCGAATTTGCCAGCCGC
This sequence comes from Mesorhizobium sp. P5_C1, assembly GCF_054049815.1. NCBI lineage: Bacteria > Pseudomonadati > Pseudomonadota > Alphaproteobacteria > Hyphomicrobiales > Phyllobacteriaceae > Mesorhizobium > Mesorhizobium sp. P5_C1. The sequence goes on from NZ_JBFULQ010000554.1 coordinate 1,420, forward strand.
GAACGCCGATTCGGCGGACTTGGCTCGCAGGACGTTGCCTCGCGACCGGCCGCAGGATGAGCAATCTCCAGCTTCGCGTCATTTCGGCAGTCGTGCTTGCCATCATTACCCTTAGCTTGACCTGGTTTGGGGGGCTGCCGTTCCGGTTGCTGTGTGCCGTGATGGCGGCGGTGATTTTCTATGAATGGACACGCATGTCGCGCCCGGCCGAGGCCACGGGCCTGGGTTTCCTGCCGGAAGCGCTGCTGGTTGTTTTCATTGGGGCCTTGATTGCCGGCCTTGCCGCATCGTGGCTGCTGCCGCTTGTCGTGGTGGCGGTTGCCGCAGTGGCGATTGCCGCCTCGGTTCGCAAGACCGGACGATGGGACGCGGCCGGTCTTGCCTATGCCAGTGTTTCCGGCCTGTCGCTTGCCCTGTTGCGCGACGGGGATCGTTCAGGCCTCGTCGCCATCCTGTTCCTGTTCGCGGTCGTCTGGGCCACCGATATCTTTGCCTATTTCGTTGGCCGTACGGTCGGCGGCCCAAAACTGGCGCCGTCGATCTCTCCCGGCAAGACACGCAGCGGCGCGCTCGGCGGCGCTGTCGGCGGAGTTGTGGCCGGGCTCATCCTGGCCGCGGTTGCCGGCGTCGGCAATCTGGCGTTGCTCGGCCTTGTGGCGCTCGTGCTGTCGATTGTCGCCCAGGCTGGCGACCTGTTTGAATCCTGGATCAAGCGCCGCCACGGTCGCAAGGATTCGGGTGCGCTCATCCCCGGCCACGGCGGCGTCATGGACCGTGTCGACGGGCTTGTCGCGGCGGCTTTCGCCCTATACGTCATCGGCTGGATTTCGGCGACCGCCGATCATCCGGCGCAGGGGCTGTTTCCGGTTTGAGAGGCGTCATTTCAGGGCTCGATGCGCGCCGCGCCTTGGATTCGCCTGGATTGATGCCACAGTCACGGCGCTATCCGCGCCGCGGAAGAATTTGAGGGTTTATCTTGAACGAGATTCTTCACGCGCTTTTCAGCACACAAGGCTTCGTCCTTGGCACGCTCGTGCCGTTCCTCTTTGTGCTGACCGTGGTCGTGTTCGTCCATGAAATGGGCCACTACCTCATCGGGCGCTGGTGTGGCATCGGGGTCAAGGCCTTCTCGATCGGCTTCGGCCCGGAGCTTTTCGGCTTCAGCGACAGCCACGGCACGCGCTGGAAACTGTGCGCGATACCGCTTGGCGGCTATGTCAAATTCGTCGGCGACATGAACGCCACATCGAGTCAGCCGACTTCGGAAGAGATCGAGACGCTGACCGAGGAGGAACGCAAGGTCGCTTTTCACACGCAGCCGATCTGGAAGCGCGCGGCGACGGTCGTCGCCGGGCCGCTGTTCAATTTCCTGCTGACGATCGTCGTCTTCACCGTGTTGTTTTCCGCCTATGGCCGCTATGTCGCCGAGCCGATGGTCGCCGAGGTGACGGCTGACAGYCCGGCGGCGAAAGCCGGCATCCTGCCCGGTGACCGATTCGTCAGCGTCGACGGCAGCAAGGTCGAAACCTTTGGTGACGTCCAGCGTCTGGTTTCCGGCCGTGCCGGCGACGCCATCACCTTCGTCATGCTGCGCGACGGCAAGGAGGTCACGGTGACCGCGGCGCCGCGGCTGATGGAACAGGAAGACGCGCTCGGCAACAAGGTCAAGGTTGCCGTGATCGGCGTCGTCAACAACAAGGAACTCGGCCAGCCCCGCCTCGTCACCTACACGCCCGTCGGGGCGGTTGCCGCGGCAGTCGAGGAGACTGGGCATGTCATTCAGCGCACTGGTCAGTTCCTGCAGCGTTTCGTTGTCGGGCGTGAGGATAAATGTCAGCTGGGCGGCCCGGTGAAGATCGCCGACATGGCCGGCAAGGCAGCGAAACTTGGGTTCGAATGGCTCGTGCAACTGATTGCACTGCTGTCTGTCGGCATCGGGTTTCTGAACCTTTTGCCGATTCCCCCCCTCGACGGCGGCCATCTCTTGTTCTACGGGGTGGAGGCCGTCATTCGCCGTCCGGTGTCGGATCGGATGATGGAAATGGCCTATCGGGCCGGGTTGCTTCTGGTGCTGTGCTTCAT
>NZ_JBFULQ010000555.1:0-3497 GCF_054049815.1 Mesorhizobium sp. P5_C1
GCGCCTGACTGGATCGCGCCAGAAGGCGACGAACAGCAAAATGCCGAACCATTGGACATGCCAAACATATGCGTAGCCGGCGAAAATCACGGCCGAGAACGATTCGGGAACGACGCTGTGCGCCCAAGTCCACGGATCGGTGCCATGCAGCCAAAGATCAAGCTCCACCAGGGCGCGGTCGGCGTAGAACGGCACGACGTCCGGGATGGCGACCTTCAGGGTGGTGAAGGCGGTGATGCCGAGATAGAACAAAACGATGACAGGTGTGGCTGCCAGCCAACTCTGGCTGAGCGTGTCGAGCATGTACCTGGTCGGGTTGCGCCTGGCAAATGTCAGCGCCGCCAGGCCGAGCCCAGCCGCCAGAAGCGTGGGCAACAACAAGACGAACGGCCTGGCATAGGAATGCGCCAGATGCAGATAGCGATCCGGCTCCAGGTAAAGAGCAGTCAGGGCATAGGTCAGACACAGGGCAGTCAGCAGCCAACCGCTCCTGGTTGCCGCGACGTCCAGGTCAAGAGGGGCGGACGAGCGGCTATTGCCGCCGCGCTGCCCGGTGTGCGCATTCATCGGAGGACATCCCGCCAGCTGCCCAGAAAATTGTTATGGAGTATTTCGCAGGCGATGTATTACCAACTGGTTACACTTGTATCCAAGTAAAATTTTATTCGTCACACAGTTATAATTCACAATTTGTTGGCAAGGATTCATTGACAACGATGTTGCGCCGCAACGCACCTGCGTCATTCGCCGCCATCCGAGGCTTTCGACCGTTGCAGGCGGCCTTTCCATCAGGCTTCGGCCGCGATTGAACGTGGGGCCATCGCCTGGACGGCGATGGCCCAGCGATCAGGCGGCCTTGACCAGGCCGAGCTGGGTGAGGGCGGCGACGCCGTCGTCGAGGCCGATCTCCTCGACGATCCTGCCGTCGACCACTTTCAGCACGGTGGTGCCGGTGAAGCGCATGGTGCGGCCGGTAGCGGCCGGCAGCGAACCGACGAGGAAATCGTTGAACGCCGGGCCGGCATGAGTACCGCCGCCCTCCCACTGGCCGACGACATAGTCGCCTTCGGCGATGAGCTCGGCGGTGGCCCAGAAATTGAGGTCCGGGAAAGCGGCGCGGAAGTCGGTCATGAAGGCCTTGATGTCGTCGCGGCCGCGGCGCGGCTCATGCAGCGAGTATTTCAGCAGCATGTCGGGTGCGGCGATGTCGTCGACCACCGACAGGTCGCAGGTTTCACCCCAGAAGTCGGTGAACCATCTGACGACGACGGCCTTGTTGTCTTCCTGTTTGGTCATTGGGAGGTCCTCTTTCTGTTTGTCTTGGGGATCACCGGCCTTCGCCGATGACCCTGGGCAAGCACTAGGACGATCCGTTGGGGGCAAAACTCCGGTTCTTGCCGGCCAATCGAAAGGCGGGAACGTGCCGGCAACGCTCACGCAAGCTGGCAACGCAGGATCGCCGTTCTGGGGCAGTCTTCCTTCGGTAACTGTTTCTTCTCTGGTTTTGCTGCAGATTGCCCCTTGGTGGGGATGAGCGAAACAGACGATGGCGCGTCAGGACAAGAAAACTCGTAATGGAACGTTCTGGGCCAAGGCCCTGGAACGCGCCCATCTTGGTGTCTGGGACTGGGATCTTGCGACCGGCGCGTGCTTCTATTCAGCGACCTGGGCGCGGATGCTGGGCTATGATGAAAGCGAACTTGCCAACACCAGTGACCTGTGGCTGCAACTGACCCATCCCGACGATCGCGAGCGGGCGCTGGCCAGCGGCGACCGCCACATCGCCGGACAGACCGACGCCATCGAGACCGAACTCAGGCTGAAGCACAAGCACGGCCACTGGGTATGGGTGCTCGATCGCGGTGGCATCGTCGAGCGCGACGCTTCCGGAAAGCCACTGCGGCTGATGGGCGTGCAGACCGACATCACCAAGCAGAAGGCGGCCGAAGCCGAGCTCGAAAAGGTCAATGTGCGCTTCCGCCTGGCGCTCGCCGCCAGCGGCACCGGCATCTGGCACTACGACATCGCCACCAACAAGAGCTATTGGGACACCCGCACCAGAGACATGTTCGGCCTCGTCGCCGACACCGACGAGGTGACGGCCGACCTTTGGCACAGCTATCTGCATCCCGAGGACAAGGAAGCCACCGAGCGCGCGCACCGGGCACCGATGGGAACGGACGCCGTCATCGCCAATCAATACCGTATCATCAGGCGCGACGGCGAGATCCGCCACATCGAATCGCTGGTCCGCTTCGTCGCCGCCGCGGGTGCTGCCGGCCAGATCCTCGGCACGGTGCGCGACATCACCGAGGAAAAGCTGCGCGAGCAGGAGCTCGCCTACGCGGCCCGCCATGACGCTCTGACCGGCCTGTGGAACCGCTCCGCCTTCGACCGGCTGCTTGCCGACCATATCGCGGCAGGTGCGCCGCTCGCCGTGTTCTATGTCGATCTCGACTACTTCAAGGCGCTCAACGATTTTGCCGGCCACGCCGCCGGCGACCTGGCGCTGAAGAGCGTTGCCGCCGGCATCCGTGCTTGTCTGCCGCCATCGGCGCATGCGGCGCGGCTGGGCGGCGACGAATTCGCGCTGGTGGTGCCGCATTGCGATGCCGTGCAGGCCGAGCGGATCGCCACCGCCGTGCTTGGCGCGGTGCGCGAAGCCGATCTCGGCCCGGCCGCATCGACGCGCAAGCTGGCGGCCTCGATCGGTATCGCCTTTGTCGATGATGCTAGCACCACGGTGGCCGACGCGCTGGCCTGCGCCGACGATGCCTGCTACGCGGCCAAGGCTGCCGGGCGAAACCGTTTCGCTGTGTTCTCCGTCAAGACGGCATCGGGGTCGGGCGGGCTGAATGCGGCGCGCATCGCCGCCGACACCGTCGATGCCATGGAAGACGGACGGCTGAAACTGTTCGGCCAGGAAATCCATCTGCTGGGCAGGCCCTGGGAAGAGAGCCGCCATGTCGAAGTGCTGGCGAGGCTCACCGCACGCAATGGCCGCCTGGTGTCGCCCGGCGAGTTCATTCCGGTGGCCGAGCGGTTCGGCATCGCTTCCAGGCTCGACCGCTGGATCATCCGCACCGCGCTGTCGCGGCACGGCGCGGCGTTGCGCTCGGGCGCGCTGACGCTCGGCTTCAACCTGTCGGCGCAGACGTTGAGCGATCCGCAATTGTGGGCGTTTGTCGACAGCGTCATCGAGGAGACCGGGGCGCCGCATTCGGGCATCGGCTTCGAGATTACCGAGACCGCCGCGGTCACGAATTTCGACGCCGCAGAACAATTCGTGCGCAAGGCGCGTGAGCGGCACTGCCGGGTCAGCCTCGACGATTTCGGCGCCGGCATGAGTTCGTTCGAATATCTCAGGCGTTTCCCCGTCGACACGATCAAGATCGACGGTTCCTTCATCGAGCACATCACGCAAAGCCGCTTCGACCGCGAGATCGTGCTGGCTATCACCAGCATTGCCCGCAGCCTGGGCTGCGCTGTGGTGGGCG
>NZ_JBFULQ010000556.1:0-3492 GCF_054049815.1 Mesorhizobium sp. P5_C1
CAATTTCACGCCAAGGTTGCCTGCCTGTCAACAAAAAGTTGTGACTTTTTTCGGGTATTTTGCCCGAAAGCGCGGGCAGTTCCTTTAAAACCGCTCGAATTAGCTTAGAATCGGGCAAAGGGCTAAGTCCGGGAAACCCAAATGGTCCATTCAAAACGACACGGCGAGATCCTGCGGCTGCTGCAGGAAGAGGGGACCGTCACCATCGCCAGCCTGGCCGACCGGCTGGGCGTTTCACTCGAGACCGTGCGCCGTGACGTCAAGCCACTCACCGGTGACGGCTCCGTCCTCAAGATGCATGGCGCCATCGGCCTGCCGTCGATGATCGGCGAAGCGCCATTCGAACGGCGCATGCGCGAGAATGCCGATGCCAAGCGGATCATTGCCCGCATGGTCGCCGCCACCATCCGCGACGGTGAATCGATCATGCTCGACACCGGCACGACGACCTCGTTCCTGGCCCGTGAGCTGCTCGGCCACCGGCGCCTGACGGTCGTCACCAACTCGTCGGACATCGCCCGCACGCTGGCCACCGTCAACGGCAACAAGGTCTACATGGCCGGCGGCGAATTGCGCAGCGATTCAGGCGCTGCCTTCGGGGCCTCGGCCATCGACTTCGTCAGCCGCTTCTCGGTCAGCCATGCCATCATCTCCACCGGCGCCGTCGATGCGGTGATGGGCGTCATGGACTACGATCTGGAAGAGGCCGAGTTCGCCCGCATGGTGCTGTCGCGCGGCCAGCGTTCGCTCGTTGTCACCGATCACACCAAGTTCGGCCGCCTGGGTCTGGTCCAAGTCTGCGGCCTCGACGGGTTTTCCGAACTCGCCACCGACCGGTCGCCGTCGCGCGACATTGCCGCCGCCCTCTCGCAAGCCGGCGCTCGACTCAGCATCGCCGGCGACGCAGCCGGATTCTAGAGTCCGCAAGAGTCTGGCCGAACACGAGCAATTGGTGGACGCATACGGATCTCAAACGCGCCGCTGCGCGCGGTGGTCGCCTGCGGACATGCCTATGCCGTCAGAGCGCGAAAAGTCATCCTGAAGCAGGCACCGCTCGGTCTGTCGTCGAGGATCTCGATGCGCCCGCCATGCAATTGCATGATTTCCTGCACCAGGTTGAGGCCAAGCCCGGCGCCATAATCCTGCAGCCGGTAGAACGGCTCGAAGATGCGCTCCCGCTCGCCCGGTGCTGCCGGCGGCGTATCAGGCTGAGCTCGCAGCACAGTCACCAGTCACGGGATAAGCTCTGCCGTCGGCTTTCCTTCCCTTGCGCGCCGGTGTTTAGTCCGGCATGGCCTTCACCATTCGCCAGTTGCAGTTCTTCATCGCCGTCGCCGAGCAAGGCACGGTGTCGGGTGCCGCGCAGAACCTGTCGATCTCGCAATCCTCGGTCACCGAAGCGATCAAGGAACTCGAAAGCGATCTCGGGGTCGAACTGTTCGAACGCCATCCGCGCGGCCTGAACATCACCCACAAGGGCCATCAGTTCCTGCGCCATGCGACAAAGATCCTTGCCGACGTTTCGGACGCACGCCGCTCTTTCTCCGGCGAACAGGCAGCAGCGGGCGGCCGGCTGCAACTCGGCGTCACCTCGATGGTCGCCGGCTACGTGCTGTCGGATCTTCTTGCCCGCTACCGCCGCGCCTATCCCGGCGTCGAGGTCTCGGCCATCGAGGACAATGGCGACTATCTCGAACACCTCTTGATCGGCGGCAAACTCGACATCGCCGTCATGGTCACCTCCAACCTGCGCGACCGCACGGCACTGCAGTCGGAAATCCTCGAGGTCTCGGCCTATCGCCTCTGGCTGCCGCTCGGCCACCCGCTCGCCGGCGCCGACATCATCAGCATTGGCGACATCGCCTTCGAGCCGCTGATCATGCTGACCGTCGACGAGATCGAGGAGAACACCGGCAAGCTGCTCACGGCGATCGGCGCCAAGCCGCATGTCGCCTTTCGTACCCGTTCCGTGGAAGCCGTGCGCAGTCTCGTTGCCACCGGCGCCGGCGTGGCGCTGCTGCCCGACCTCGTCTACCGGCCCTGGTCTCTGGAAGGCGACCGCATCGAGTCGCGCGATATTTCCGGCTCCTTGCCGGTGGTCCAGGTCGGCATGGTCTGGCGCCGCGGGTCCGGTCTGCCGCAGGCGGCGCGCGATTTTATAGGCCTCGCTCAGTCGCAGCGCACGGTCCGCCGCTAGTGGCCTACTCCAGCCTGACGTCGCCGGTCTCGCGTCTGCGCCTTGTGACGGAAACCGCCTCCGCCTTGAACGACCCGATCGGAGCAACCTCGAAGCGGCCAGCACCGGCAAGCCTGACGGCGCGGCGGAACGTCGGACACTCCATCGGCCGGGCGGCCGGACATCGGGCGGCGTGACGCAAAGCCTCTCTGATCGCGGTCAGGCGCTGGATGGTATGGTCAAGTTCGTTCGCCTTGGCATCCAGGCGCTCCCGATCCATTTTCGGCAGGCCGTCGGGCCTCAGCATCGCGGAAATCTCGTCCAGTGCGAATCCACCGGCGCGTCCAAGCGTGATCAAAGCGAGCCGTTCCAGGACGGCCGGGTCGAACAAGCGGCGCAGGCCGCGACGGCCGATTGAGGCGATGAGGCCTTTCTCCTCATAGTAGCGAAGCGTCGAGGCGGGCACGCCGGTGCGGCGCGACACTTCAGCAATATCCATATCTTTCATGCTTGACCTCAAGTCGGCTTGAACTCGTAGAGTGCTCGCGACGATCAGTGAGAGCAACAGAAAAGCGAGGTCCGTTATGCCGCAATCCGCGCAGCCAAACACACGGCAAGCAGCGCTCTGGAACGACGCCAACGGAAAGGCCTGGGTTGAGATGCAACCGATCCTCGACCAGGTAATGGCGCCGTTCGAGCGGCTGGTAGTCGATGCCGGCTATCCCGGGGAAGGGGGCAATGTCCTGGACATCGGCTGCGGCGCCGGCGCCACGACTCTGGCGATGGCGCGCCGCGTGGGCAACGGCGGAAATTGTGTTGGGCTCGACATCTCGCAGCCGCTTGTCGCCTTGGCGACGAAACGCAAGGGGGCAGAAGAGGCAGCAAACGCAAGTTTTGAAGTGGGCGATGCCCAGACGTATGCGTTCGAAGTCGGGAACTTCGACGCTGTTGTCTCGCGTTTTGGTGTCATGTTCTTCGATGATCCCGTGGCTGCGTTCGCCAACATAAGACAGGCCGCAAGCCGCGGTAGCAAACTCGCCTTTGTTGCTTGGCGCAGTCCTGCCGAGAATGATTTTATGACGACCGCCGCGCGAGCGGCTGCGCCTTTTCTACCGCCCGCACCCGCACCGGACCCCGATGCGCCGGGGCAGTTTGCCTTTGCCAACGCCKCCAAGGTGAAGCGGATTCTTGAAGCGGGTGGCTGGTCGTCAATCGAAGTCGAACAGGTGGATGTCGCGTGTCAGATCGCCGAAGATGATCTGATAACGTTTGTCACCCGACTAGGGCCGGTCGGCGCCGCGTTACGTGAGGTTGAC
>NZ_JBFULQ010000557.1:0-3489 GCF_054049815.1 Mesorhizobium sp. P5_C1
GTTCGGGATATTCCCCTCGCAGACTTAAAGAGGTCCGTCCATGGCCAACCCGTTCGTCGCCGAAATCCGCATCTTTCCGTTCAATTTCGCGCCCAATGGCTGGGCGTGGTGCGACGGGCAATTGCTGCCGCTGTCGCAGAACACCGCTTTGTTCTCACTGCTCGGCACCACCTATGGCGGCAACGGCAAGAGCAATTTTGCCTTGCCGGACCTCCAGGGCAACGCGCCGATGCATCCGGGGCAAGGCCCCGGCCTGTCGTTGCATGACCTTGGTGAAACTGGCGGTTCCGAGACCGTGACGCTGCTTGAGAGCGAGATGCCGTCTCATGCGCACACCATGCTGGGCGCTGAAGACGATGGCTCCTTCAAGACGCCCCAAGGCAACTTCGTGGCGGCGGGCAACCAGATGTACCTGGGCTCAAATCCAGCCGTTAATGTCCAACTGGCGCCGGAAGCGCTCGCGCCTGCCGGTGGCGGACAGCCGCACAACAATTTGCAACCCTATCTCACCTGCTATTTCTGCATCGCGCTGCAGGGCGTGTACCCGTCGCGCCCCTGATTTTGCGATGAACGACTTTCACGTGGCGGCTTCGGCCGGTTGGGCGCGGGCGGCTGGGGCCGGGCTGACGTTTCGTCCAGTGACTGATGCCGATGTGCCGTTCCTGGCACGGGTCTATGGCTCGACCCGTGCCGAGGAACTGGCCGTAACATCCTGGACCGAGGCGCAGAAGACCGCCTTTCTCGACATGCAGTTTCGGGCGCAGCACACACATTACATCAAGCATTATTCGCAAGCCGACTGGCTGGTGGTGATGTCTGGCGCGGCAGACATCGGCCGCCTCTATGTCGAGCGTTGGCAGAACCAGTATTGCATCATCGACATCTCCTTGCTGCCGGCGTTTCGCCGCAAGGGATTCGGCGCGGCGCTGCTCAGCGACCTCATCGACGAAGCAAGTGCCGCCGGCAAGGCGGTGTCGATCCATGTCGAGAAGAACAATCCGGCCAGGCGGCTTTATGCGCGGCTGGGATTCGTCGTCACCGAGGACAAGGGCGTCTACGACCTGATGGAGTGTCCGCCATCCTAAAGCGCGTCGMTTGAAAATCCCGTGTAAACGCGTTGAATAAGGGATCGTTGGTCCGCGCCGCCCCTCATTGTCCTGCCGGACATTTCTCCCCGTATAGGTACGGGGAGAAAGAGGCTGGCCACAACGCTGTCGCTTTTTCTGCAACGCCGGCAGTTGGCGAAACCGTCGATAACAGCGCCCCTCTCCCCGTCACTATACGGAGAGAGGATGCCGGCAGGCAGGCGAGGGGCAGCGCCTACGCCTGAAGCGTGTCCTGAGTTCGGTTCAACGCGACTGCATTCAAGCGGCCGTGACGCCGACGCCGACCGTCACGCCCCGCGATACCACGACACGATGGTGAAACGCTCGTTGCGGGTGACCGGGGTGACTTCGTGCGTTGTTTCCGAACGAAACGCGACGAGGGAGCCTGGCAATGCCGGCATGGCGACGCGCAGGTGCGGACCGCTGTAGGGACCATGCAGGACCAGTGAGCCGCCAGCATAGTTTGCCGGCGAAGGATCGTCCGACTGGTGGTTGAGAAAGATCACCGCCGAGATCCTTCTGAACCGCGACTCGTCGTGGATCAGCGGCGTGTTGCCGTCCTGGTGCGGCACGAAGAAATCGCCTTCCCGATAGTGAAGAAACTGGGGTTTTTCAGCATTGCCAAGCGCGAGGCCGAAATGCCGTTCCAGGGCCGCCTTCTGCCGTGCCAACAGGGCATTCACCAGCGCCTCGGTTGCCGGCGAGACCTCGGCGCGCCTGGTCCTGCGAACCTCAGGCCATGCCGGCTTCTGGTCGTCACGCCCCAACAGGCCGGCCGGACGGCCGCCGGCCGTCAGGATCTCGGCGCACAGCGCGCCGCATCCGGCTTCGTCAAGCACGCCCGCGATCTCGATATGGTCGATCATCTGTCCAGCTGTCCCCACCTTCGGCCGGATCGCCGAAAATCAAAAATCAGTTGAAGACAGCCTCATAGACATAGCCGGGCGCGTCGCCCGAAACCGGGACGATGAAGATGTCGTCGGTGATGGCATCGCTGGTAAGGTGGTAGATGGCCTGCGGCAGCCCGATGTCGCGCGGTCCTTTGAACAAAAGCGTGAAACCGCCGCCGGGACGCGGGCTGGCGGCAATCTGGTGGACCGCGGTCAGCTCGAGGGAAACCATCCTGCCGCCAATCTCGGCAGTGAAAACCGACCCAACCGCCTGTTCGAAATCCGATGCCGACGCCATGCAATTCGCCTCACTCTGCCTGCTGCCGGCGGCACTGTCGCCGCTTCGCTGCAAGCTGTCCAGAGGGTTCCGGCCGGCACCGGCCTCGCGCCAAGTCATTTCGTCGGCACAAACCCCAAAATACAGCACCGACTGTCCTTTTATGCGCGCAGGAGACGCTGTAGTACTTTGTTCCTGCGCGGGATTGTTTCCACACCAAGGTCAGCGCAACAAGAACAGATCCCGGCTTTCGGGGTCTGATGGTCGCGGCCTGATCGGCCTGCGGGAGAAGGGACCGACGATGGCAGATGCGAAGACGGAAGTGGCAAGCGATACGATGCCGTTGTTCTATCAGATGCCGGAGGCGCTCAACCCGGTGCGGCATGGCTCGCTTGGCCTGACGGCGCGCAGCGACTTCGGCTTTGCCCGCTCGGCGCACGCCATTCCGGTGGTGGCCTCGGAGATGCCGGCAGCGATGCGCTCCTACCCGATCGTCTTCATCGGCCCGGCCAAGGCGCCGGTGATCATCACCGGCGTGCGCAAGGACGAGAACCTTTTCGTCGATGCCGACGGCAAGTGGACCGGGCCGCACTACATCCCGGCCTATGTCCGCCGCTATCCCTTCATCCTGGCCGAGGATCCCAAGTCGCCCGGCCGGCTGACGCTGTGCATCGACCGGGCAAGCGACCGCGTCGTCGACCAGTTGTTGGCGCCGTTCCGCGACGAAAAGATCCTGCCGTTCTTCAAGGGCACCGAGCCGACCGAAGCGACCAGGCAGGCGCTCGCCTTCTGCAACCAGTTCCAGCTCGATTTCAACGCCACCCGCGTGATGATCGAAAGGATCGACGCGCACGGCCTGTTCGCGCCGCGCCAGAGCAAGGTGACGCTCGAGGGCGGCGAGGTGCTCAATCTCACCGACTTCCAGGTGATTGATGAGCCGGCTTTCAACAAACTGAGCGACGAGGCATTTCTCGACCTGCGCAAATCAGGCGCGCTTGGCCTGCTCTACTGCCACCTCGCCTCGACCAACAGCTGGACGTCGCTGATCCACCAGGCGTCGCTGCGCAAGGCGGGGCTGCCGGCGGGCTAATTTCTCGCTAGCCCTCATGAGGCTGGCCATGACAAAGCGTAAGCATATGTGCTCGCAGGAAGGACGGAGCGCGCTCATGTCGCGCATACGGAGATCCGACACCAAGCCCGAGGTTGTCGTCCGCAT
>NZ_JBFULQ010000558.1:0-3469 GCF_054049815.1 Mesorhizobium sp. P5_C1
GTATAATGCTGAATGGCCGCCCGTACATTGGAAAATAGGCGCTCGGGTCCCAGCCGATTGGCGAAGCCTGAGGCCCGGATGTATTCAAGTACGCTGGGGTTCAGCCCTACMAGCCAACACGTCACGCCTTGCGCAGTCATGCGGCGTTCACCCTCCATCAACATCTGGAGGGCTGAATACTCGATGTCGAAAACCCGGCTCATGTCGAGCGCGAGGACACGCGGCTTGTGCTCGGCGACCAGGGTCTGGATCCGATCCGCGACCCGTTGAGCATTGGCGAAGAAGAGCCGTCCCTCAGGCCGAAGGATCAACAGGCCCTCGAATGTCTCGTCGTCCGGGTGCTCGGACGACAACGGCCGGAGTACGTCGGCCCCCCGTTTGCGGCCGATAACGTAGACGTTTGGGTTCGCCGCCTGACTGGCCAAGCCCGCCAGCGACAGGACAATCGCCACGACGATGCCCTGGAGCGTGCCGAAAGCAAGCACGCCAAGGAAGGCCGCCAGCGCCCATCGAAACTCCATTCGCCGGACCTTGCGGATGGAGATGAACTCGGCCGGCTGAATTAGTCCAATCGAGTAGACGATCACGATTGCCGCCAGCACGGACTGCGGCAACAGGCTGAGCAGAGGGGCAAGCAGCAGCATGGTGGCCGCTGCGGCGGCGGCCGTGACGAGCGACGCCATCTGCGTGTGTCCGCCGACCGCGCGGACCACGGCGGTCTGGGAGGTACCACCCCCCGCCGGCATGGCGCCGAACAAAGCGCCTGCCAGGTTGGCGGCGCCAGTTGCAAGAAGCTCGCGGTCGGGCTTGATGGGTGGCTCGGCGGGGTCGGCAAAGGCTCGGCCGGCGGCGATCGTTTCGGTGAAGCTCATCAATGCGATGCCGAGAGCGCCGGGCAAGAGTTGCTGGACAAGGCTGAGACTGGGCAAGGTGACCGACGGGAGCGACTGTGGAATGAACCCCACGGTGGCAACACCCAAGGAATCCAAGCCAAGGAACCACGAAAGCACGATCCCGGCACTCACCACGACCAGGGGAGCTGGCGAATGGGGCCAAAGCCGCTCCATGGCCAACAGCGCGAGTATTGCCGCGATGGCGATGATCAGAGTGAGCACCGACATGTCGGGCAAATGGTGCGCCACACTCAAAATGTCGCGGAGGAAGCCTTCCTTCGCAATGTGCACGCCAAGCAGCTTCGGCACCTGATCGAGTACGATCACAAGGCCGATGCCGGCCTTGAAGCCGGTTAGAACGGGAGACGAGATGAAATTGGCGATGAACCCGAGGCGAAGCACGGAGGCCCCGATCAGCAGGGCTCCGGTCAGCGCGGTGAGCGTCGCAGTCGCGGTGATCAGCCTGCCCGGGTCACCGTCCGGAACTGCGAGCCCGAGCTGTGTCCCGGCGAGGATCGCAAGTGTGGTCGTAGAGCTTACACTCAGGACGCGCGATGTGCCCAGCAGCGCATAGACGATCATCGGCACGAACGCCGTGTAAAGCCCGATACTTACCGGCAGGCCCGCAACCGTCGCGTAGGCCATCGCCTTAGGCAGGACGACGGCTGCGGCCGTCAGACCTGCGACCACATCGAGGCGTTGGACTGCAACGACCGAGGGAGTTCTCACGCCGCTTTGCCAGCGCTCGTTAATCGAGYGACCTTGTTGATGTCAGTTATGGGTTCTCAACATAGCGCGTAACTCCTCGGCAAGGAAGGGCGCTCAATTACGCACCGTCCTGGGCTCTAATCAGTTGGCAGTGCGGTCCGCCTTCAAATGAAAGCGGATGAGGCAGCGGCAGCTTGACGGGCGGGCGATCCAGTGGTGCCGGGCAGCCGAAACTATTCTGGACAATGCGGTAACAAGGGGATCATATGAAATGCACGTAGGCGTATTTGTGTTCAACCAAGTGGGGGACACTTGATATGGTTGCACAGCTCACAACAGGCGAACGCCAGCTTGCGATCGTTGTTCTCTCGCTTGTCGCCCTCCTAGGGCTGGCCATGGCTGCCGCCGGGCGCGCAGACCCAATCGGCGTGCATGGCTTCATCGTTTTGGCAATTTGCTGTGGTCTCATTTTTGTGGTGCTCGGCGCGTATTACGCACCGGAGCCGTCTCCAGAACGGCTGGAGCATTACTATGACGACCCCAGCAAGGTCGGCATTGTGCTGACGATGGCCTGGGCGGTGGTCGGCATGTTCCTCGGCGTTTGGGTCGCAAGCCTGCTCGCGTGGCCGGACCTGACCTTCGATGCAGCGTGGGCGAGCTTCGGCCGCCTGCGCCCCGCCCATACCAGCGCCRTCATCTTCGGGTTTGGCGGCAACGCGCTGATCGCCACCTCCTTCCACGTTCTCCAGCGCACGTCCCGGGCGCGGCTGCCGGACCAGTTCAGCCCATGGTTCGTGCTCATCGGCTACAATCTGTTCTGCGTGGTCGCGGCGACCGGCTACTTCATGGGCGTGACACAATCGAAGGAATACGCCGAGCCTGAATGGTATGCTGATATCTGGCTGGTCGTCGTCTGGGTAACGTATTTTGCCATCTACATCCGCACGCTGGCGCGGCGGAAGGAACCGCACATCTATGTCGCCAATTGGTACTATATGGCCTTCATCCTGGTTGTTGCGATCCTCCACATCGTGAACAATCTTGCCGTCCCGGTATCGTTCGGACACGCCAAGAGCTATTCCGTCTTTTCAGGTGTCCAGGATGCGATGGTTCAATGGTGGTACGGCCACAACGCCGTCGCGTTCTTCCTTACGGCCGGCTTTCTCGGCATGATGTATTACTACCTGCCAAAGAGGGCCGGGCGGCCTATCTATTCCTACAGGCTTTCCATTATCAGTTTCTGGGGCATCACCTTCATGTACATGTGGGCGGGTTCCCACCACCTGCTTTACACGGCGTTGCCACAATGGGTTCAGACGCTAGGCATGACCTTCTCGCTGATCCTGCTGGTACCTTCCTGGGCTTCGGCCGGAAACGCACTCGCCACGCTCAACGGCGCCTGGCACAAGGTCCGCGACGATGCGACCCTGCGCTTCATGATGGCCGCGGCGGTCTTTTACGGACTGACCACGTTCGAGGGGTCGTTCTTGGCCATTCGCCCGGTCAACTCGCTATCCCACTACACTGACTGGACCGTCGGACATGTACACGCCGGCGCGCTTGGGTGGGTCGCGCTGATAACGTTCGGCTCGATCTACTGTATTGTTCCGTGGCTCTGGAAGCGCGAGCGTATGTATTCAGCGCGGCTGGTCGAAGTCCATTTCTGGTTGGCCATTATCGGAACGGTTATCTACGTCTTCGCGATGTGGAATTCGGGCATCATCCAAGGCCTGATGTGGCGGACCTACAACGAGAACGGAACGCTGACCTACTCCTTTGTGGAGTCCATGGTCGCCATGCATCCCTACTACATCGCGCGCGCCTTTGGCGGTCTTCTGTTCCTTATGGGCGCTATCGTCGGTTCCTAC
>NZ_JBFULQ010000559.1:0-3466 GCF_054049815.1 Mesorhizobium sp. P5_C1
GCCTTCGTCTGTTCGGTGGTCCGGGCCCGGTTGAAAAGTTTCGACTGGTCGATCGTCGAGGCGTCCACCGACCTTGGCGCCTCCGCAGTCACCACCTTCCGGCGGGTGACATTGCCAGTCATCTTGCCGGCGGTCATCGCCGGCGCGCTGCTTGCCTTCACGCTGTCGGTCGACGAGTTCATCATCGCCTTCTTCACCGCCGGCGCCGGGCGCGCCTCGACCACGCTGCCGATGCAGATCTACGCGATGATCCGATTCGGCATCACGCCGGAGATCAACGCGCTGGCGACCATCGTCATGGCGGTCTCGATCACCGCGCTGACCTTGTCGCAGCGGCTCAATCGAGGGGTCATCGGCCAATGAGCGAACCGCGCACGCTGCTGGCCATCGATCATGTGTCGAAGAATTTCGGCCGCGTGACCGCTGTCGACGGCATCTCCCTCGATATCCGCGAGAACGAGTTCTTTGCCCTGCTCGGGCCTTCGGGCTGCGGCAAGACTACGCTGCTGCGCATGCTGGCCGGCTTCGAGACGCCGAATGACGGCCGCATCCTGCTGGACGGCCGCGACATCGCCAGGACCCCGCCCAACAAGCGGCCGGTCAATCTGATGTTCCAGTCCTACGCGCTGTTTCCGCATATGAACGTCAGGGCCAATGTGTCCTACGGCCTGGAAATGGAGCGTTTGCCGGCTAGCGAAATCCGTTCCCGAGTCGATGCCATCCTGGCGACGACCGAACTCGTCCCCTTCGCCGACCGCAAGCCGGAGCAATTGTCGGGCGGCCAGAAGCAGCGTGTCGCGCTCGCCCGGGCTCTGGTCAAGCGACCCCGGCTGCTGCTGCTAGACGAGCCGCTCGGCGCCCTCGACAAGAAACTGCGCGGCGCCATGCAATTGGAATTGAAGCGCCTGCAGCACGAGGTCGGCATTACCTTCGTCATCGTCACCCACGATCAGGAAGAATCGCTTGTCATGGCCGACCGCATGGCCGTGCTCAAGGACGGCCGGTTGCTGCAATKCGACACCCCGCATGCGGTCTATGAGCATCCGGCCGACCGTTTTGTTGCCGACTTCATCGGCGTGATGAATTTCGTGCCGGGCAAAGCCGCCGCCCATGGCGTGATGGCCGGCAATGGCACGCGGATCGCCGGCAAGGTACCCGCCACGCTTGCACCCGGTGCGTCCGCTGTCGCTTCGGTGCGGCCAGAGCGCATCCGGCTTTTCCCGTCGGTGGAAACCGCCAACCGCACCACCGGCGCGGTCGAGGCATTGGCCTATCAGGGGCTCGACCTGCAACTGCATGTCCGCACCCCCCTGTCGCCGAAACCGTTCCTGGTGCGCGTTACCGCCGATGCCGCGGACCGCCGGCCGGTCTCGTCGGGCGACCAGGTCGAACTCGGCTGGGATGCCGCCGATGTCAGAATTTTCGCAGAGTGAAGGAGAAGCTTGATGGCGCAGAAGACGATCGCGTTTTTTCCAGAAGCGGCCTATGGCCCGGCGCTCAATTCCGTCGGCATCGCCCAGGCCGTCGAAGCGCGTGGACACAAGGCCGTGTTCCTCTCCGATCCCGGCTTCGTCGACGTCTACAAGGGCTACGGCTTCGAAGCCCATCCGGTGAACCTGTCCGAACCAATGCCGCCGGAGCAGATGGCCAAGTTCTGGGAGGACTTCATCAACGGCCACATCCCGAACTTCCGCAAATCGCCTTATGACCAGGTCAACAATTACGTCAAGGATTGCTGGACGGCGATCGTCGACAGCGCCAAATGGGCGCAGAAGGACCTGCCGCGCGTTCTGGCTGACATCAAGCCGGACGTCATCTGCGTCGACAACGTCATCCTGTTCCCGGCAATCAAGCAGTACGGCAAGCCGTGGGTGCGCGTCATCTCCTGCTCGGAAAACGAGATCGAGGACGAGGACATCCCGCCGCATCTGTCCGGCTGCGGCGAGAACGACCATGCCGGCCACCAGCGCTACCGGGACCATTTCAACGCGGTGATCAGGCCGATCCATGACGACTTCAACGCCTTCCTCACCGCCAACAACGAGACGCCCTATCCGATCGGCCAGTTCTTCGAAGCCTCGCCCTACCTGAACCTGCTGCTTTATCCCGAGGCGGCAAAGTTCAAGCGCCGCCATCCGCTCGACCCGGCAAAATTCCAGTATCTCGAAGGCTGCGTGCGACAGGAAAAACCCTACACGGTGCCGACCTTCGCCGAGAACAATGACGGACCGCTGCTTTATGTTTCCTTCGGCAGCCTCGGCGCCGGCGATGTCGACCTGTTGAAGCGCATCATCGCGACGCTGGGCAAGACGCGCTACCGGGCGTTGGTCAATGTCGGCGGCTACAAGGACCAGTACACGGACGTGCCCGGCAACGTCATCGTCGAGAGCTGGTTCCCGCAGCCCTCGGTTATCCCGCAGGTCGATGCGGTGATCCACCATGGCGGCAACAACTCGTTCACCGAGTGCCTCTATTTCGGCAAGCCGGCTATCATCATGCCCTATGTCTGGGACGGCCACGACAACGCCACCCGCGTCGAGGAAACCGGCCACGGCTTCGGCATGCCGCGCTACGACTGGAACGATGCCGAGCTGGTCGCCAAGATCGAGGCCTGCCTGACCGATCCGGCGATGAAGGCCAGGCTGGCGAAGACCTCGGCGCAGATGCACGCGCAGAACGGCCCGGAAAAGGCAGCTGGGTTGCTGGAGGCGCTGCTATGAGCTCCTCCGCACCACACCTCCATCAGGCCTCGACCCGCACCGATCTCGTCGACTGGGGCGCCCAGCCGGATGCACTGGACGGCGCGTCCCGTTCCACCGGCAGGCTGGTGCACAAAGGGCCGAACAACCAGCCGGAATCCGGCATCTGGGTCTGCACGCCCGGCCAATGGCGGCTGGCGATCCCGCGCGATGAATTGTGCCATTTCGTCGCCGGCCGCGCGACCTACAGGTCGAATGTCGGCGAAGTGATAGAAGTCAGTGCTGGAACCGTGGTCATGTTCCCGGCAGGCTGGGCGGGCGAATGCACCGTGCATGAGACCATGCGCAACGTCTACATGCTGGCCTGATCCTCGGAGCTTCACGATATGCCGACACCGCACTGGCAAAACGCCTCGACAGTGGACCTGGACGATTGGGGCGCGGGCACCAACACGCTCGCCGGCTCGCCGCGCGCCTCGGGCAAGATCCTGTCGCAGAACCCGGACGGATCGAGCGAATGCGGCCTGTGGTCGTGCACATCGGGCACACGGAAGGTCACCTTTCCTGCCGACGAGTTCTGCCATTTCCTGTCGGGACGCGGCAGCTATGTCCATGAGAGCGGCGAAGAGGTTCCGGTTGAGGCCGGCACGCTTGTGTTCTTCCCCGCCGGCTGGACCGGCATCTCCATCATCACCGAAACGCTCACCAAGGCCTTCATGTGCCGGTGAGCACCAATGCCATCCCAGGGAAAATCGATATGACAACAC
>NZ_JBFULQ010000560.1:0-3458 GCF_054049815.1 Mesorhizobium sp. P5_C1
GCCGTCGACGGGTGCCACGAAGACATCGCCATTGCGCGATCCACGCCCGCGCAAATTGGTGGCATTCTTCAGCTCGTCGAGATTGATCGGCATCGCTGTCTCCTCCCAGGACGGGTCGAGCCTATCAGCCCGCCGGGATGGTGGAAATCCCGTCGATGGTACTGGAGGGCATCCTCAGCTGACGATGGCCGCCATCTTCGCGGCCACATCGCGCAGAAGCGCCTCATCCGCCGCCGCGCGCGTCTTTTTTGACGCCACCAGACAGGCCTGCGAGCGCAAAACCAGGCCGTCGCCGAGCACCTTGAGATGATTGGCGCGCAGCGTGGAGCCGGTGGTGGTGATGTCGACGATGACATCGGCCAGGCCCGCCGCCGGCGCCCCTTCGGTCGCGCCGAGGCTCTCGACGATGCGATAGACCTGGATGCCGTGTTTTAGCGAGAAGAACTGCTGCGTCAGCCGCCAGTATTTGGTGGCGATCCTGAGCCGCCGGCCATGGCGCTGACGAAAATCGGCGGCGACGTCGTCAAGATCGGCCATGGTGTCGACGTCGAGCCAGATGTCGGGCACGGCGACCACGACATCGGCATTGCCGAAGCCGAGACGGGCGACGATTTCGGCGCGGGTTTCCCAGTCGGCAAGGTTCTCGCGCACCAGGTCCTCGCCGGTGATGCCGAGATCGACCGCGCTCTGGCCGATCTCGCCAGCAATCTCGGAAGCCGACAGGAAAGCCACTTCGATGCCTTCCGAGCCTTCGATGCGGGCGCGGTAGGAACGCTCGTCGCCGGGCAGGCTGACGGCGAGCCCGGCCTTGGCCAGCACCTCCAGCGCCTGCTCCTTGAGCCGGCCTTTCGACGGGATTGCCAGGGTGATCATGGCGCCGTCTCCCGCAATGCGTCGATGCGATCGAGCCAGACGGAAAAGCCGACGCCGGGGATCGGCGTCTTGGCGCCAAGCAGCGTCAGCAGCCGGTCGTAGCGGCCGCCACCGACGAGCGGCCGTTCGCCATCTTGCGCCGCGATTTCGAAGACCAGGCCGGTGTAGTAGTCGAGCGGTCGGCCGAAGGCGGCGTCGTAGCGGATCCTTCCCGTCGGCAAGCCATGCGCTTCGATCGCCTTGGCGCGGGCGGCGAAATTCTCCAGCGCGGCGCCCAGCGAGAGCCCGGCACCGGCGGCGAAGGTCGCCAACGCCTGGGCCGCGCCGTCGAGCGGCACGTCGATCGCCAGAAAACTCTTTAGTGCCGCGAAGGCCTCGTTGGATAGCCGCACGCTGCGCAACTCAGCTTTCTCGATCAGTCGACGCGCTATGTCGGCTGGCGAGCGCCCAGCGGAGGCCGACAGGCCGGCCTCTTCCATGCCACTGGCGATGTGCGCGGACAGACCTTCGAGATCGCCGTCGAGGACAAGGGAAGCGACCGGACCGGAGAGTTGGCCGTTGCGTGGCGGGTTGGCTAGATCGGCGAGTGCTGCCTGCAGCATCGGCGCCGAGCCGAAGGCGCGGGCAAGACGCATGCGCCAGCCGCGCGGCAGCCCAAGGGCGGCCAGCACGGCCTCGAAAATGGTCTGGTCGCCGAGCGTGATCGCCAGCGCCTGGCGGGGCAGCACCAGGGCAAGCAGCGCATGTGCGTCGGCCAGCGAACGGGCATCGGCCTCGGCGGTGTCACGATCGCCCAAATCCTCGATGCCGGCCTGGAAGAACTCGTTGCCGCCTTCGCGGCGCTGGCGGAACACCTCGCCCAAATAGGAATAGCGGCGCGGCGTGCCCGCCTGCGATCTTATGTGGTCGAGACAGACCGGAATGGTGAATTCCGGCCGCAGGCACAGCGCCTGACCGGTTTCGCTTTCGGTGAGAAAGATACGCCGGCGAAGGTCTTCACCGGCCATGTCGAGGAACGGATCGGCCGGCTGCAGCACGGCAACCTCGACCGCATGCGTGTTGCGCTCGGCGAAGAGATTGATGATGTCGGCTGATATGGCAGGGTAGCGGGAGGTCATTGATCAGACGGGCGCGAGGCACCCCCCTCTGGCCTGCCGGCCATCTCCCCCTCAAGGGGGGAGATTGGATGTCGCGTAGGCTTTCGCCAATCTCCAGCGTTGAAGAAGAGGCGCCGAGCCTCAAGCTGCCAATCTCCCCCCTTGAGGGGGAGATGGCCGGCAGGCCAGAGGGGGGTGTTCAAGCGCCACCTTTGGCGCGATCGGCGGCCTGCGCCGCCAAGATCTTCTTCACCTCAGTGACCAGTTCGCTTTCCGCCACCGTCACCTGGGCTGGGCGCGCGGCGCGCCATTCGGCGTTGTCGGTGATTTCGGCCGACATGCGCGCGCCTTCGATCAGATCCTTGATCTGCAGCTCGCCCTTGGCGCGCTCGTCGCCGCCCTGGATGATTGCGACCGGGCAGCCGCGCCGGTCGGCATATTTGAGCTGCGCCTTCATGCCGGCGCCGCCGAGATACATTTCGGAACGGATGCCGGCAGCCCGCAGCGCCGCCACCATCTTCTGGTAGCGGCCGAGGCTGTCGGTGTCCTTGTCCATGACCAGCACGACGACCGGCGCGATCACATCAGCGCTGTCGAGCTTGCCGAGGTTCTTCAGCGCGGTCATCAGCCGGGAGACGCCAATGGAGAAACCGGTCGCCGGTACCGGCTCGCCGCGAAAGCGCGAGACGAGGCCATCGTAGCGGCCGCCGCCACCGACCGAGCCGAAGCGGACGATCTGGCCGTCCTCATTGGGGATCTCGGCCAGCAGTTCGGCCTCGAAGACTGGGCCGGTGTAGTATTCTAGGCCACGCACGACGGAACGGTCCATGGCGATGCGGTCTTCGGCGTATCCCGCGGCCCGGACCAGGGCTTCGATCGTCGAGAGCTCGCCAACGCCTTCCTGGTAGACCGCATTCGTGCTGACGCTGGAATCCTGACCAGCCTGTGCATTCCTCGCTGTCGCACGAAGAACCGCCTCGGCTTGTCCGTCATTCAACCCGGCGCCCTTGGCGAAGTCGCCCTCGCCTTCCTTGCCGCCATCCCAACGCCCCGGCCCAAGCAGAAGTCTCACGCCTTCCGGCCCTAGCTTGTCCAGCTTGTCGATCGCCCGCAGCACCGTCAGCCGGCGGCCGGCATTGTCGTCGCCGCCAAGGCCGATCGCATCCAGCACGCCGTCCAGCACCTTGCGGCTGTTGACGCGGATGACGTAGTCGCCGCGCTTGATGCCGAGCGCTTCCATCACGTCGGCCATCATCATCGCCATCTCGGCGTCAGCCGCCACGCCCGGCGTGCCGATCGTGTCGGCATCAAACTGCATGAACTGGCGGAAGCGGCCGGGGCCTGGCTTCTCGTTGCGGAACACCCAGCCGGAGCGGTAGCTGCGATACGGCTTGGGCAGCCGCTCGTAATTCTCGGCGACAAAACGCGCCGTCGGCGCAGTCAGGTCGTAGCGCAGCGACAGCCACTGGTCGTCATCGTCCTGGAAGG
>NZ_JBFULQ010000561.1:0-3439 GCF_054049815.1 Mesorhizobium sp. P5_C1
CTTGAAGTTGGTCCCGTTATACCGCAGCTGATTGGGAAATCCGTCATCCAGCAACGTGAACGCGCCCGTTGTGTTGTCGACGATCGAGACGTCGGTGTATTTGCTCAGGAGCTTGCTGAGGATGGTCGCGAACGGAGCATAGGCATCCGAAACCGCCTGAACACCAGGCGACAAACCGGCCAGAGAGGCGGTTCTAGACAGTTGCGACAGCTCGGTCAGCAACGACATGTCCACCGACGTATTGGAACTATATCTGACCTTCATCGAGAACGAGATTGTATTTGTCTCAGAATCCACGACGATGTCGTYGATGAGGATACCGTTCCTGTTGATGACGATGTTCGACTTCTCGGATGTCGTGACGAAGAGGAATTTGCTCTCTTCCCACGTTGCCGACATGATCGGTTCGGTGGCAATGATCTTGTCGCCAATCGCCACATCGAGACTTACGATGTAGTTTCCCGACTTGTTTTGGAACCTCGACTTTATCAACGATTGCAGGAACGCCGAAGCCGATTGACTTCTTGCAGCGCCGTCCTTTCCAGTAAACGCAAAATCGTAGGTGATCAGCCCATAAACCAGCCGCGGCTCTACGGCTGCGAAGCTCGGGTGCGCTACGGCGGTAAACTCATCGGCCAGTACGCCAAAAGGGTGGGAAAGTACTAGAACAAGAGCTGCAATCAGTTGCCTGAAGCGCATTTCACCCCCCCGGATGGCTTCTTAAACCGTACTCTCCATTTCTATAATTAGGAAGGGGAACGCATACTAGATGAAGCGATTTCTGTTTGCCTATCCGCACTAAGGATCGGCGGGTTGCCGTCGAAATCTGCGTTCCAAAAGGTGAATGGCGAAGCCGCGCCGTCCATGTATCGCTATGTGAAATTGAGCCCCTACCACGAAACGCACTGACGGACGTGCAGGCATCCATGCCTGCGAGGTCAAGGCATTGGTGCCGAAAAAATCTGAGGCGCCGCTTGAAGTGATCCTTTTTCATGGAACTGCGCTTGTGCCCAATCGGATCTGTTAGGCCAAAGGCTGGATGTGGGAGACGAGGACGATCGCGATCATCGACTTGATCCGGCCCAAAGCAAACATTGACTAAGCCATACTGCATAGCGTCCCGCCTAGCGACGTTGCCACACTTTGCCGGAACGGCTGCAATGCGCTAGCCTGCAAACATGCGCAGTCGCTGATAGATCATTTCGCTGAGGGGGCGAAGATTCATGGAGATGCAGCAAGTCCGCTATTTCCTAGCCCTGTCCAGCACGCTTAATTTCACTAGAGCAGCCGAAGAGTGCAACGTTACCCAACCTGCGCTGACACGAGCGATCAAGACGCTCGAGGAGGAGTTGGGGGGTGAACTCCTTCGGCGCGAGCGCCAGCACTCTCACCTGACCGAACTCGGCAGGCGTATGCTGCCTCTGTTGCAACAGTGCTACGACGCTGCCACTTCCGCAAAATCACTCGCCAAGGCTGTGCAAAGCAGCGACGTGGCGCCTCTTAACGTCACCATTTCCAACAGCGTCAACATTGCGCTGCTGGTATCGCCGTTTACGGAGCTTTTTCGCGCCTATCCCGGAGTCCATCTCAAGATCAACCGGGGCTCGCCGAGCGCTGTCGTTGAGGCTCTCAAGAACGGTGAGGTTGAGCTAGCCGTTGCCGGTCCGTTGGGRCAGGCCTGGGATCGGCTCGACACCTGGCCGCTCTTCCAGGAGGGCATAGAGCTCGTCGTGAACTCCGATCACCCACTTGCCCGCCGCAACGAGGCCGATGTCGCGCTGAGCCAACTGGCGGCGGAACCTGTGCTCAGCCGGATCGATTGGGAAACCAGCGAGGAACTGTCCCGCTGCCTTTCCGCGAAAGGCCTGACGCCTCGCACCGCGCATGAAGTCGAGACCGACCACGACCTGCTGGCATTGCTGGAGGCCAACGCCGGGGTGGGCTTTGTCTCCGTGACGGCACCACGGACGCCGAATATCCGCAGGCTCAAGCTGCGAGACGTCGATATCTCCCGGGTCGTCGCCGTTTACGCGGTTGCCGGCCGACATCGCTCACCCGTGGCCACGACGCTGCTCAACCTGTTGCGGTCGACCGACTGGTCATCTTTTGGCGTCAGCGAGCCCGCCTGAGCGCCGCGATCAGATCGTCGATGTCCATCCGCCGACGGTAGTCGGGATCGACGAAGCGATCGGTGATGATCCCGTCGGTTCCAATGATGAAGGTTGCAGGGATTGGCAGGAACCAGCTGCTGTTGCCCTGATAGTTGGGGAGATCGAGGCCTAGCCCCATCAGCCGCTCCATCTCCGCCCCGACCCAGATCGCAAGATTGAGAGACAGGGCGTAGCCATTGTCCATGTCGGTCAGGAAGGGAAACGTCGCGCCGACGGCAGTCTTCATCGCCTTCGCGAATTTGCGCCGCTCGGGCATGATCACCACGATCTGGCCGCCCAGGGTGGCAATCTCAGGCTGGGCTTCGACGATGCCAATCGCGTTCAAACGGCAATAGGGGCACCAATGCCCGCGCTGAAAGGTGATCACCGCTGGCCCCCTTTGCAGCACGTCGGCCAGACTGACCAGCTTGCCATCGTCGTCAGGAAGCAGGAACGCCGGCATGATATCGCCTGGCATCGGCGCCACTGCGCCTGCCCCTTGTTTCTCCAGGCGCTCCACCAAGCGATCCACCGCATCGGCGAAATTCGCGTCCAGGCGGCGCACCGCGGCGGCAATCACCGCCAGCCGCTCGTTCAGGGATGCATCAAGTTCTATGGCAGCCTGGACGGACTGTTCAAATGTCATTGCCTGGTCGTCGTCGGCCATTTCTGCRCTTTCATGGATTGCGTGCACCCTATCATTGGAGCTCGTCGGGCGGGGTCATGCTTTCCTTGCATCGTTTCGATGCCCAAGATGCATCGAGGCAAGTTGGGTTCGCATTCTGTTCGTGGCTCGTCCTCAATTCGTTACAGTATGACATCGTGTTCCTGGTATCCGACGAGAAGGCCGGGATCACGACCACCATACTTTTCCAGTCGCCACCTGCACGTGTTCAATGGAGCTTGATGCGAGGCCGGGTGCGCCTCGCAAACATCTCGCTAATCGAGTCGAGGGCGGTCTTCACAAGGCCATGCACCGCCTGGAGATGCAGCTTGTGGAGAGAGCGATACATCAGCCGGGCGAGCAGACCTTCGATCCTCAGCCCGCCAATCAGGCTACCGAACGAACCGTAATCGGCGAGCGAAACGAKGGAGCCGTAGTCACGGTAGTGGAATGCCGGCGCAGCCCGCCCCGCAAGGCGCGCTGAAACGACTTTCACCAAATGATCTGCCTGCTGGTGCGCTGTCTGGGCTCGTGGCGGCAGGGCATTGCCGTCGCCTGGCAGGACGCAGTTCGCGCAATCTCCGATCGCGAAAACGTTCTCGTCCCCTCTGGCTCGCAGTGTCTC
>NZ_JBFULQ010000562.1:0-3435 GCF_054049815.1 Mesorhizobium sp. P5_C1
ATCCGGATGCGCTCGACCAGATACTGGCGTTGAATCCGGCTTTTGCGAATGCGCCCCGGGCCGAAAATTTTGCTCAACTCTCGCTTCATATGTCGGCAACGCTGCCTGGAGAAGGGCGCAAAGAGGGTGGAACAGAAACCGAGCAGAACGGCAAGTCCGATCTGGCGGGCGCGAAGGTCCTCATCGTCGACGACGACATCCGCAACATCTACTCGCTTACCAGCGTCCTGGAGACCTACGATATACAGGTTCTGCATGCTGAGCGTGGCCGCGACGGTATTGCGCTTCTGGAACAGACTCCCGACGTCGATGCAGCGTTGATAGATATCATGATGCCGGAGATGGACGGCTACGAGACGATGCGGCGCATTCGCGGCACAGCGGCGATTGCTCACATCCCGCTGATTTCCGTTACTGCCAAAGCGATGAAGGGCGATCGGCAAAAATGTTTGGACGCCGGTGCTTCCGATTATATCGCCAAGCCGGTCGATCTTGATCTGCTGCTGGCGTTGCTTCGCGTCTGGATTGGTCGTTCCCGATCACGCGTCGGGACCCCGGAAAAAATGCTCATGGCAGTGAACTGACGGCCGGTCCATGCAAAAGCTTCCCAGAAACAGAGTGAGAAAAGTTGAGGTCGTGCAACAGGCCGAAAGGCCCGCAAAAGCCCGCATTCTTGCTGTGGACGACGATGAACGCAATCTGCTGGCGATCAGCGAAGTGCTCGCTACAACCGGAGACGTTATCTGCGCCCAATCGGGCGAAGAGGCCCTGCGCTTTCTGTTGAAGGAGGACTTCGCCGTAATCCTGCTGGATGTGCTTATGCCGGGGATAGACGGCTATGAAACGGCCGCGCTTATCCGCCAGCGCGAGCAATCCAAGCGCACCCCAATCATCTTCCTCACCGCCATCAACAAAGAGGACGCCCATATGCTGCGCGGCTACGATGCCGGCGCAGTGGACTATGTGTTCAAGCCATTCGATCCGATAATGCTGCGTTCGAAAGTCGCGGTTTTCGTCGAGCTTCACGAAAAGACCCTGGAGATCCAGCGGAAGGCGGCGGTAGAACAAGGGCTTCTTGCGCAGGCGCTGCAGGCACAAAAAGAAAAGCTCCAGGCCGAGCGGGCTCTGCGCAGCGCGGAGGAGCGGCAGGATACTATCTTGAGTTCGCTGCCGGTCTGCTTCCATGCGCGGGCAGCCGAGCCACCCTTCGCGACCCGCTTTCTGACCAACGGTGTCGAGCGCCTGACCGGGTTTTCGGCCGAAGATCTGACCTCGGATCCGACCTTCGGCCTCAGCCGAGTCCACGCCGACGATCTACCAAGGTTGAAACAAGCACTGCGAGAGGCAAAAACCACCGGCTCCTACGCTTGCGAATTCCGCTGGCAGTGCGCCAATGGCGAGTATCGCATCTTTCTCGATCAAGGTGTGATGTCGAACGGCTCTGACAGTGGCGACCCCGAGATACTGGGCACGTTGCTCGATGTTACCGAGCGGCGCGGCCTCGAAGATCAGCTGCTGCAGTCACAGCGTCTTGACGCAATCGGCAAGCTTACGGGCGGCTTGGCTCATGATTTCAACAATCTGCTCGCCGCAATTCTCAGCGGATTGGGACTGCTCGAACGTCAAGGGACGTTGGATGATCAGGCACGACAGGTTCTCGACCTGATGCGGCGTTCTGCAAAACAAGGTGCTGACCTTGTCACGCGAATGCTCGCCTTCTCGCGGCGTCAGACCCTAAAGCCCGAAGCTGTACGGCTTGCGGCGCTTGGCGACACCATGAACGGGTTGGTCGCTCCGGTCTTGGGAGGGCTGATCCGCTTCGACTGGCAGATCGATAATGCGGTTTGGCCGGCTCATGTCGATGCCGGGCAGCTTGAACTTGCCTTGATGAATTTGGTTTTCAACGCCCGCGACGCTATGCCTTCGGGTGGAACAATTAGCGTCCGGGCGCAAAATCGGACAATTAAGACGGTATCCGACGATCTGGCGCCTGGCGACTATGTGGTTATCGCCGTCAAAGACACCGGTGCGGGCATCGCGCCGGATATTTTGGCCAAGGTGGTCGAACCATTCTTCACCACAAAGCCCGTCGGCAAAGGAACGGGGTTAGGGCTCAGCACGGTTTACGGTTTCATGAAGCAGTCCGGCGGCGCGCTGCGCATAGACAGTGTCGTTGGACGCGGAACTGCCATGGAACTGTGGTTGCCACGTTCGGTCGAGCAGCCGGTCAGCGATGTGGTTGAACCCTCGGCAGAGCAAATTCTGGTCTATGCGAGTAACGAACGCCCGTCGATTCTTCTGATTGACGACAGCAGCGCACTCCGGCAGCTGACAGCTGAGTCGCTCCGGCAGCGGGGTTTCGCTGTGACCTGTGCAGCGGGCGGCGCCGAGGCGCTGGCGGCCATTGAACGGACGCCAAATGATTTCGACGTGATCGTTACAGACTTCGCTATGCCCCTGGTATCCGGAGTGGAGGTCATTCGGTTTGCACGCAATCTGCGCTCGGACTGGCCAGCGGTAATCATAACCGGGTACGCTGACGCGAGCGCGATTGCCGATCGTCCGTTGGATGTCCCCTTGCTAAGCAAGCCATTCCGGGAAAAGGATCTCATCGAGAGCATCTTTCACGTGGTCGCCCATGCCAGCTCCAAGGCGATCAAGGCAGGGTAGGGGCAGCCCGCCGCTCAACTCAATCACGTCCCGCACTTGCATCTTCGGGAAAATCCATATCAACGCGCAGACCACAGGTCTGCCGAAGCGGAACTTGTCCACGAGAGGCTCGTTGTCACTGTGCATAGATGCCGCGCCCAGCCGCCTTGCAACGGGTTCAGCCGAGCGCGGCGTGCATCAACGAAACGCACAAGGAAACATACCATGATCCGCAAACTTTTGACCACCACCGCCGTGGTCACGCTGCTGTCATCAGCCCTGGTGGTATCGGGCGCCCATTCTGAAGATGCCACCAAGCCTGCCAACGCAACTCAGAATACTGCTCCAACAGCTACCGTTGCGGTCCCTGACGGAAGCCTCGTGAGCAAGATTATGGGCGCTGCGGTCTACAACAGTGCCGCAGACAATGCCGAGAAGATCGGTGACGTCAATGACATCGTTCTCGCCAAGGACGGCAAAGCCAAGTTCATCATCATTGGTGTCGGAGGCTTCCTGGGGATTGGCGAAAAGAACGTCGCTTATGACTTCAGCAAGGCTGAATGGGTTGAGAAGAACGGCAGCCGGTGGTTGGTCGCCAAGACGACAAAGGAAGATCTCCAGGCCCAGGCCAACTTCGACACCAAGGCCTATGACACCCCCCCCGCTGCCGCGCCTGCGGTTGCCACTGACAACACCGCCACCGCCGCCATTGACAAGTCGGCACTGACCGAGTTGCCCGCAGATAAGATCAGCGCGGAGAATTTGATCGGAACCACTGTGTACGGC
>NZ_JBFULQ010000563.1:0-3434 GCF_054049815.1 Mesorhizobium sp. P5_C1
CTGATGAAGAGGCTATGATGGGCGGGTTCCTGCATCAGTACTTTTTGAACAACAGCGGCAAAGAGATTTACAAGTGGCTGCATTATTTCGACGTCTACGAGCGCCACTTCGAACGGTTCAGAAACCGGAGGCCGGTCGTCGTTGAAATCGGCGTCTACAAGGGCGGATCGCTCGACATGTGGCGTGCCTATTTCGGCGAGGGCGCGCGAATCGTTGGAGTAGACATCGATCCTGCGTGCAAGGCGCACGAGTCCGAAGGGGTCGAAGTCTTCATTGGAAGTCAGGACGACCCTCGACTGCTCGATCGGATCATCGAGAAATATGGCCCCATCGACATCGTCATCGATGATGGCAGCCACATGATGGATCATGTCATCGCGACCTTCGAGCATCTCTACCATCATGTGCAGCCGAACGGCGTCTACTTCGTCGAGGACACGCACACGAGCTATTGGGACGACTATGGCGGAGGGCTGCGCAAGCCGGGATCGTTCATGGAATTCGCCAAGGGAAAGCTCGACGAGATCAACGCGCGTCACGCGCGCGGCGCCTTGCCGCCGAACGCCTTCACCCATGCAACAGACTCGATCTGTGTCTACGACAGCATTGTCGTCTTTGAAAAACGGCCGCAGGGCAGACGTCAGTCGCTGCTGACAGGGCAGGGGTAGACTCCGTCACAGGCCAGTCTGAAGCCGTTGGCTCCGAGCTGAAGGCACCCGCGCCCACGATCTTGCTGGCAATTATTCCCTGAAAGCCCGGGAGAGCTGATCGGTGATGGGTTTCATCAGATAAGACCAGACAGTGCGGTCGCCGGTCTGGATGTG
Organism: Mesorhizobium sp. P5_C1; assembly: GCF_054049815.1. Classification (NCBI taxonomy): domain Bacteria; kingdom Pseudomonadati; phylum Pseudomonadota; class Alphaproteobacteria; order Hyphomicrobiales; family Phyllobacteriaceae; genus Mesorhizobium; species Mesorhizobium sp. P5_C1. The sequence continues at coordinate 825 of NZ_JBFULQ010000563.1, forward strand.
CAATTCGGCAGGCATGCCCGGAATGAGCCGCGTTGCCGTCTTCAGGCAGACCGCCTCGTCGGTAATGTTGATGCGGGCCTCGTAATAGGCCGTCCGGTTGGCTGTGTCCTTGACCAGATCGGGAGAGATCCGATCGACCGTCCCGTGACACTCCGGCGTGGTGTTGCGGTCGAAGGCCGAGAAGCGGATCACGACCGGCTGGCCAAGGCTGACATCGTCGATGCGCAAGGGCGGAACCTGGGCATCGATCACCAGATCGTCCGTCTGAGGCACGATCAGCATCATGGTCTCGCCAGACGCGACAACGCCGCCAACCGTGTGGATCGCAAGCTCCTGCACGACGCCTGATTGCGGCGCCTTTATCGTCATATGGTCCAGCTGGTCCAGGGCAACCTGCTTGCGCTCGACCAGTTCGGCCTCCTTGCCTTCGGCCTCGCGCAGGTCGGCGTTGGCGCTTTTGCGGAAGTCGTTATCGAGTTGGATACTGGCCAGCGCGTTCTCGCTGATGCGCCCTTCCACTTCGGCGATCGCGGCAAGGAGCCTTCCGGCCTCGCCCTTTTGCTGGATCGTCTGCGTTTTCAAGGCGGTCAGGCGATCCAGCGATGCGAACCTCTTGGCGTAGAGATCCTGGATGATGATGAGGTCGTTGGTCGCCAGGTCAAGAGCTTCGAGGGCTGCGGCGCGCYGGGCCTTGAGGCCCTCGATCTGTTCGCGATATTGATCGTTGCGGGTTCCAAGCTGCGCCTTCTGGCTTTCCAGAAGCGTCATGTTGCTTCGATGCAGCGCGTTCTCACCCGCGATGAGGATCGCCATTGCGGGATCGCTGGCCCGGGCGGACAGATCGTCCGGTATGATCATCTCATCGCGGCCAATGGTCTCTGCCTCCAGGCGGGTCATTTGCAGCCGCGCACGGTCCAGCTGTTGGCCAATGATGCCCAGGTTAGCGCGTGCCACCGTGTCGTCGAAGCGAACCAGGACCTGGCCGGCCGTTACCTTGTCGCCATTTCGCACGAGGATTTCGTGGACGGTTCCGCCAGTCTGCTCCTGCACCTTCTTCACATTCGATTCCACCACCACCGTTCCGCTGGCGATGACCGCACCGGCAAGGGAGGTGGTCCCGGCCCAGATGCCGATGCCGCCAACAAGTGCCGCGACAACGACGAGGCCGGATCCAATGGTCCATCGAACTCCGTCACCACGCATCGACGAGCGTTGCAATGCCGGCAGGGCTGGTGCGTGCAAACGCGTCAGGTGGGGCGTTTGCGTGGGTGCGAGGCTCATCATGGCCGCCTGTCATGCAAGGTGACGACGGTTGGTGCGCGTTCGCCGCCCGGGGCCTGTTCCGGCCGCACATTGGCTGGGCGCGTCATCTTTGCCAGCACTTCGTCCCGCGGTCCTATCGCCTGCACCGTTCCGCCGGCCATGACCAGCACGGTATCGATATTCGCCAACGCTGCGGGCCGATGTGCGATGACGACGACGATGCCACCTCGATCGCGTACGCCCTTTATGGCTGCGCCCAGGGCGATGTCGCCTTCGCCGTCCAGATTGGAATTCGGCTCATCTAAAACCACGAGGAACGGATCGCCATACAATGCCCTCGCCAGACCGACCATCTGACGCTGGCCTCCGGAAAGTGCTGAGCCGCCTTCGCCGATGCGCGTCTGGAAACCGTCGCTCAGCCGGAGGATCATCTGTTTGACCCCGGCAGCTTCGGCCGCCGCCACGACGGCGTCCGCGCTCGCATTGGCGTTGAAGCGGTTGATGTTCTCGGCGACGGTACCCTCAAACAACTCGATGTCCTGCGGCAGGTAGCCGACGTCGCGTCCAAGCGCTTCTTCGTCGAACTGATCGAGTGCGGCCGCATCAAGACGCACAGTGCCGCGAAGAGGGGTCCATGCCCCGACGAGCGCACGCGCCAGCGTGGACTTGCCTGACGCACTTGCTCCGATGATGCCCAGCCCGGCTCCCGCCTGCAAGGAGAACGCCACGTTCTGGATGATTGGTTTTTGCTGGCCGGGAGCACCGACCGAGACCGCCTCGACCGACAGCGTCTCCCGAGGCCGTGGCAGCGTAAGAGGCGCTTCTTGTGCATCGGCGTTGCGCAACATCTGCTTGAGCCGGCCATAGCTCTGTCTGGTCGAAACCCAGGGGCGCCAGTTGGCAATGACGAGATCGACGGGCGACAGTGCCCTGGCGAGCATGATCGACGTCGCGATCATGATGCCAGGCGATGCCTCGCCTTCGATCACCAGGTAAGCGCCAAGTCCGAGCATCAGCGATTGCAGGATCATTCGCCACGTCCGCGAGACGGTCCCGGTCGCGCCGACGACATCGGAAATGCGCAACTGATTGGCAAGATACGCTTCGCTCCGATCCTGCCAGAGACCGCTGATGCGACGTCCCATGCCAAGCGCGCGCACCACCTCGGCATTGCGACGCCCGGCATCGGAAAGCTGCTTGCGGGAAATGGACGATTCCATCGCCCGTTTGGCGGGTCCCCGGCTAAGCCCTTCGGCAACCAGTGTCAGCAAGACGCTCACGATCGCGCCGGCCGTCGCGAGCGCTCCAAGCAGCGGGTGGAGGAAAAAGATGCCGACCAGATAGAAG
>NZ_JBFULQ010000564.1:0-3405 GCF_054049815.1 Mesorhizobium sp. P5_C1
GCTCGGATGGCTATGCAGCCGCTGCATATTGGTCGAACGCCATCAAGGTCAACGGTGTTTCGTCGATCAATTTCGACGGTGTTGTGGTGCCTGGCACGGGTGCCATCGCGGGCAATGGTGTTGATGTCGAAGGACTTCCGTCGTCGACGGCTTGCTCGGGAGGCCCGTGTTACGGGGTTCAATACAACTTTGTAAATTGCACCTTCAATTTCGGTAGTGTCGGGATCACCTATGGCAACTATGTCCAGGGCGTTGCTGTCGCAAATTCCAACTTTACCGGCGGTCACTTCGGCATCTTCTCGAACACCAGCCAGACCGGCGTTCTGGCCCAACTGAGCGTAGCGAACAGTCAGTTCGCCAACACCAACGCTGCGATCTCCCTAAACACCAATGTTTCCGGTGTCCTGGTGACCTCCAGCGTCTTTATCTCGTCGAGCGCGTCGAGCACCGGCATCAACGGGATTATGAACGAGTTTTCGATCCTAGGGAATTTGTTCACCGCGTCCTCGACCTCGGGCACGTTTGCCGTCTCTGCGGCGAGTGGCAGCGCCTTTGGTGTGATCACGGGCAATGACTTCGTGAGCTATGGCACGGCGATCAACATCGCGAATACGGCCAGCCCGGTGAACGTGCAGTCGAACGAATACACCGGCAACACCACCAACACGGTTCCGGCAGCGACGACCGGAGCGGTCAAGATTGGCGGCGGGTCGGCGTAACCCGCCTCGCARTCGCGCCGGCAAAATCCAAAACCTGAACACCTGCCCGCAAGGGCGGAAAGGACCATCCATGTCCATTGTGTACCCGAGCGGGCACGATCTCGCGCCGCTGTTCCCGCTCGGCAAGGCAAACCTCGGCCCGTTCCTGGCGGCTCTGCCGAAGGCTGGGGACGTCCTCGGCAGCGTGCTTCGGCTTGGCCACTTCATCGGCCAGTGCGGCATCGAGAGCGACTATTTCAAGACCTATCAGGAGTATGCCAGCGGCGCCGCCTACGAAGGCCGCGCCGATCTCGGCAACACGCATCCTGGCGATGGCATCCGGTACAAGGGACGCGGGCCGATTGAGCTGACCGGCAGAGCGAACTATCGAGCGGCGACGCCCTTCGTCCGCGCGCTGCTTGGCTGTCCGGACCTCGATCTCGAGGCGACACCTGAAATCGTCGCCGCCAGTCGCGCGGTCGGATTCGCGACCTCGCTTTGGTATTGGGAGAAGCACAACCTCAACCTCTACGCCGACCGCAACGATGCGGCGGCGGTGAGCCGTGGCGTCAATCGCGGCAATCCCCTGTCGGACAAGCCGGCCAATGCCGAGGCTGATCGCATTGCCCTGACACGTCGTGTCGTCGCCGGCCTCGAAGTATTGCAGCAGACCGCGCCGCATCGGCTCGCCTGACCAATCCGCGCCGGCCGGTCGCCGGCAATCACGACAAGGAGAAGACCGATGACGGTCCGAGCAATGTTCTACGTCACCGAAATGAACCATCGCACCACGGGAGACCCGACGGCGGTGAACGTCCAGATCAAGCTGAGTGCCGCTTTCGGCTCGTATCTGAAGGGCTTGCCTGAGGGTAACCGTGACTGGTCCAAGTACACCCCCGTCTGGCGATCTTTCGATCACGATCACCAATCCTGCTGTCATCGAGCAATTCGAACTTGGCGAAGTCTATTCGCTGACGTTCGAAAAGGCCGAGAAGACCCCGGCAGCATAAGCCGACCCCGAGCCCGGTCGGGTGAACCGGGCATCCCCCCAAAGAAGGAAACTGTTCATGAAACTGCTGTTCGCGGCAGCGGCGATGCTCGCGCTCGCCGGCTGCGCTAATGTCACCAGCGCGATCGACACCGTCACGCAGGCCAAGGTCTCGCCCGCCGCGGTCTCGATCGCCGTCAACGCATTCGACGCCGTGAAGGTCACGGCCAAGAACTATGTCGTCTATTGCACGCCCGTCCCTGCGCCGGTCGGCTGCGACGACACCACAATTCAGACCAAGCTGGATCCGGCAATCAAGGCCGGGACTACGGCGCGCAACTCGCTTGAGGACTTCCTGGCCTCGCACCCCGGCGAACTCGGCGGCGCGGGCGTCTATGACGCTCTGACCACCTCCACCGAAACCATCCAACAGATCGTCTCGGCCTTCCACGGCTGAACGTCGAACAATCAAGGAGCTACCCCGTGAACTGGTCCGCTTTCGCAGCCATGATGYAAACCCTGCTGTCGTTGATCCCGCTGATCACCAGCTCGGCCAAGATCAATGAGATCATCGCTCAGCTGATCAACATCATCCCCGTCGCCCTCCAGGAGGCGCAGGACGTTGTGCCCCTGATCCGAAATATCATCTCCGCGCTGTCGAACAGCGGCGCGGTCACGCCCGACCAGGTTGCAGCGCTCAAGGCTCTCGATGCCGAGATCGACGCCTCCTATGCCGCCGCGCTCACCGCCTACCTGGCGGCGCGACGCCCTCAGACGCCGGCGGCGCAGTAGCGTTTGCCGGCGGTTCTCAAATTTCGAAGGGACTCGCTTCCATGAAATGGCTGAACACCAACACGCTGCACAACGCCCTCAACGTGCTGATCTGGCTTCCCGCGGCGATCGCAGGCTTCCTAACCGCCACGGGTTGCACGACGCTCGCGAGCGGCGGCTTCGATTGCGCAGCTTCGTGGCTACCGCCGCAGGACGCCCTGTGGATCGCCGCCTTCTCCGGCTTCCTCAAGACGCTCATCAACCTGCAGCGTGACGGCCTCGCCGGCCTGATCAAGCCGCAGCCACCGCTGAAATGACATTGGCGCCGGCTCTCCGGGGCCGGCGCCATCCAATCCATGAAAGTGCTGATCCGGTGAACAGATGGCATCGAAACTTGACGAGATTTCGGAGGCCATTGGCGGCCTGCGAGCGGAAGTGGCGGCATTGCGCCGCGACTTCACCGACAGCACGCGTCGAGCGGATGATCATCGGGCCAGCATCCACAAGCGTGTTGACGACCTGGTGCACGATGTCGGTGAGGCAAAAACCAGCATCGAGACGATGAAGGCCGATGTCACCGACAGCAAGGAAATCACCGACGAATTCAAGGAGTGGAAGCAGCGCGGCATCGGCGCCCTGTTCGTGGCAGGCATTGCCGGCACTGCCGTCGGCGGGACCGCCGTCGGCTTCATCGCCTATTGGTGGGACGTCATCTTGAAGGTGCTGCGCACCCCCTGATCTTGCCCATATCATTTCCAGTCTCCCCATTGGCTTCAGCCAGAGGGGTTCTCTTGTTTGCGTTTCAGACCATGTCGCCGTGGCTTTCGTTCCCGCATGAAGTCCAGTCGAAATTCACTCGCTCCTGACCGAACGGCTCTTCTGAACTTGCGAATAGAAGTAATGGACTCGCCGTTATAATTAAGATATTGCTAATTTGAGGGGCAAGAA
>NZ_JBFULQ010000565.1:0-3402 GCF_054049815.1 Mesorhizobium sp. P5_C1
GAGATGGAGTTCGCGGACATGTTTCAGTTCGCCGAACAGGGCGTGTCAGACACCCAGGATGACGCCAGGTTTGAATTGAAGCATCTCAACAGCTGACGGCTTTCGGGCAGCCTATGGCTATTTTTCCCGCATCGCGCGGCGGAAGTTCTGCGTGATCGGCTCGGCGAGGTAAGAAAGCACGGTGCGAGCACCGGTCCGGATCATCGCCTCGCTCGACATGCCGGGCAGCAGCTTGCGGCCCTCCAGCTTGGCGAGTTCACTCTTGTCGATCAACACGGTTGCGGCGAAATACGGTGCCCCGCTGCGCTCCTCCACCATGCGGTCAGCCGACACGATCTCCACGACGCCGTCGAGCGGCGGCAGGTTGTAGCGGGCGAAGGCCGGGAAGCTGACGCGCGCGGGCTGTCCGGGGGCGATCGTCTCGACATCTTCAGGTTTGACCATAGCCTCGACCACGAGTTGTTGTCCGAGCGGGACGACTGTCATCAATGTCTCGCCGGGTTTCACGACACCGCCCGTCGTGTGGACCTTCAGGTCCATGACGATGCCGTCAACCGGTGCGACGACATTGGTACGGGTCAGCACGTCCTTGGCGGAACGCTCCTGTTGCCTGAGGTCAAACAATTCCGCCTCGACCTTGCTCAACTCCTCGACGGCCTCGTTCAGCCGCACTGTGCCGAGGTTCAAGATCTGCATGTCGATCTCGGCTATGGCGCTTCTGGCACGAGCGATTGCCGCGGTGTTGGTCGCGCGCTCCCCCTCGATCTCCCTCTGTTGTCGTTTGAGCAACAGGTTCCGCTCGCGCGTGGTCAGCCCCTTCTTGAGCAGCCCCTCGAGGTCCTTGCTTTCACCCCCGATCGCCTCGATCTGCTTGTCCTCGGTGACGATGAGCTCCTTCAGTCCGTTTATCTCTTCCTGTATCTGGTTATGGCGCTGGCTGAGGATTTCCCCCTCATCCTTCAAATTGTGCTGCTTCGCCGCGAACACGTCACGCTGTGCGGCCACCGCGTCCCTTGCGGCGGTAGCGGGGTCTGCGAGCAACGCCGGATCGAACTCGATCTCCGGCTTGCCGTCCCGCTCGGCCCTGAGACGCGCGGCTAGCGCGTCGCGCGTTGCTATCCGGTTCTGGATCAGGTCAAGCTGCGTCTTTGCCTGTGTGTCGTCGAGCCGGATAAGGACCTTGCCCGCCTTGACGATATCACCGTTGGCGGCGTTCAGGTCCGCGATGATGCCGCCCTCGAGGTGCTGGATCAGCTTGCGGTCGCCGGCGACCTTGATAACGCCCGGTGCTACAGCGGCGCTGTCCAAAGGCGCCAGCGCCGCCCAACCGCCGGCGACGCCGAAGAACAGGAACATGATCGCGAACCCGGTGCACGTCACGCCCGTCAGACGCAGGGGTAGCGGTTCCAGCAGGGACGGTGGCGGCACGGGCAACGGCACGACGTTCAAGTCCGGGGAACGGCTCATGCTTCTTTGACTTCCTTGACCACTTCGAGGGTTGGCAGCGAGGCTCCCATCGGCATCTGGGTCACCTTGCGGGCGCGGTTGGCGAGTTCGTTGAAGACATAGTCGCGCGGGCCGAAGAGGTCTTGCTGGCCGTGGTTGAGGACCAGCACCTTGTCGACCTTCTCCAGGATATTCGGTCGGTGCGCGATCAGGACGATGGTCGTGCCCGCCACCTTGACCGCGCTGAGGGCTGCGATCAATGCGTCCTCGCCATCGCGGTCGAGGTTGGAATTGGGCTCGTCCAGTATAAGGAGTGGCGGGTCGCCGTAGAGTGCCCGCGCCAGGCCGATGCGTTGGCGCTGCCCGCCTGACAGCACCGCGCCGGATTCGCCGATCTCGGTGGCGTAACCCTTAGGCAGCCCCTTGATCAGTTCGTGAACTCCCGCCAACTGAGCGGCCTTGACCACGTTGTTGAAGACCGGCGGGTTGAGCTGCGCGAAGCGGCAGATGTTTTCGGCGACGGTACCGGCGAAGAGCTCGATGTCCTGCGGCAGGTAACCGACATGATGACCACGGTCCTCCGCCGCCCATTGGGCAACGTCCATGCCGTCCAGCAACGCACGCCCCCCGGATGGACGCCAGGCACCGGCCAGTATTCGCGCCAGGCTCGTCTTACCGGCCGCGCTCGGGCCGATCAGCGCCATTGCTTCACCCGGACTGAGCCGGAAGTTGATCCCTTTCAGAATCGGCTCGCCACCCTGTCGGGCAAGCACGAGGTCGTCGGCCTCAAACCGCCCCTTCGGTCGTGGTAATGGCAGAACCGCTGTGGCCTCCGGGTGCTGTCCGGCGACCGCGGTGAGACGCCGGTAAGCGGCACGCGCTCCGACCGTGGCCTTCCATGTGGCGATCGCTTGTTCAACTGGGGACAAGGCGCGACCCATGAGAATCGAGGCGGAGATCATGATGCCGGCCGAGGCTTCGTTGCGAACCACCAGATAGGCACCAAGGCCCAGTATGGCCATTTGCAGGGCGAGCCGGTGACAACGCGCCATGGCCGCGATGACGCCGCCACGGTTGGCGGCAAGGACTTGTCCTTTGTTCGCCTCGTCCTGCTGCGCCTTCCAGCCCTCCAGCAGTGGCTTTAGCATGCCCATCGCCTGGACGACCTCGGCGTTTCGGATCGCAGCTTCAGCCTGCGTGTATGCCCGCGACTGTGCGGTTGCGGCCTCGGTCAAAGGCTTGCGCGTGAGGTATTCGTTGAGCACCGCCAAGGCGAAGAGTACGACCCCGCCGACCAGCGCCAACCAACCCAGCCAAGGGTGCATGAGGAATATGGCGGCGAAAAACAGAGGCGCCCAAGGCGCGTCAAGGATAGGGAAGATGCTCGGGCTCGTGAAGAAATTCCGCACTTGATCGAGGTCGCGCAGCGGTCGGGCATTGGCRTGMCCGGGCGCCGAGGCGGCATATTCCACCGATGCKGTCAGSAGAACTGGTSCCAACCGCGCGTTCATCCACGATCCGACTTTAGCCAGAAGGCGCCCGCGCACCACTTCCAGCCCCGCCATTGCGACGAGTGCCCCTGCCGCCATCAACGACAGCATCACCAGCGTCTCCAGGCTGTGGCTGGACAACACCCGGTGATAGACCTGGAGCATGTAAAGCGCCCCGGTCAGCATCAGCACGTTGATGCCAGCGCTGAACCAGATAAGCGGCCGGATGGCACGTCTGGCCTCTTTCATCACCACTTGCAGGGCAGGGGGCTGTTGGTTGGCTTTCATCATTTATATCTCTGCGGGGTGCTGCTTCGTGCGCAGATGGCGGGAGGCAACTTTAGCTGCCTCCCGTCGCTCAGTGATCAGGCGACGACGTCAACGGGTATGTGCTGCGTCGCCGTCGTATCGGCGTCCGCGTCCGCGATCTGGAACGCGAAGTCGAGGTTGGCATTCAACGTCCCGG
>NZ_JBFULQ010000566.1:0-3390 GCF_054049815.1 Mesorhizobium sp. P5_C1
CGGCAACGCAGTCACCCTTGAGGATCGTGTCCAGCCATTCGGATTGCTGGGGGGCGTGGGATAGCTCGTCGAGAAGACGCACGGCAGACATTCTGACACCCGAGGCACGCGTTACAGTTTTACTCTCTGTTATGGTTACCGATCAGCGTAAATATTCGGTGAAGGCCACCGCGGATCTCCAAATTTGCGAAGGCGGCCCTGTTGGTGTATGCCGCGYCGCCTGAGCCTTCCCTGGCCCTTCCTTCTCCCAACCGTCCGGATCACCATGCCCCAGCCAGACCTTGTCATCTTCGATTGCGACGGCGTGCTCGTCGATTCCGAAATCGTCGCCGCGCGGGTCGAGGCGGAACTGCTGACCTTGGCCGGCTACGAAATATCGGCTGAGGAACTCGCCGAGACCTACGCCGGACTGACCTTCAAGGACATCATGATGCGGGTCGAGGAGAAGTCCAGCATCCCGTTCCAGGCCTCGCTGATCGACCGCGCCGAAGACCTCGTCGATCGCAAATTGCGCAGCGACGTCCGCGCCATCGACGGCGTGCGCGAGGCGGTCGCCGCGGTCACCGCTCCGCACTGCGTCTGCTCGAATTCGCGCTCCGAGCGGATCGAATTCATGCTGGAGAAGGTGCACCTGCTGCCGTTTTTCACCGGCCGGATCTTCTCGGCCCTGGAGATACCAAGCAAGAAGACCAAGCCGGCGCCCGACGTGTTCCTGTTCGCTGCGGAGAAACTCAACGCCAAGCCGGCGAACACATTCGTCATCGAGGATTCCGTGCACGGCGTCCACGGCGCCAGGACGGCCGGCATGCGCGTGATCGGCTTCACCGGCGCCGGCCACAGCTATCCCGGTCATGCCGACGCCTTGACGGAAGCCGGCGCCGAGACGGTCATTCGGCGCTGGGCGGAGCTGAAAAGCGTGATCGCCGCGCTGTCGGAGTGGTCGGCTGACGCCTGAGAGACGTGCGTCTCGACGCGAGACTAGTTCGTCGCGACAGCCTTCTTCTTGTGATTCTTCTTCGGCTTGTCCGTCGTCCCCTTCGGCGCGTTTTCATCATATCCGGCAAAGGCCTGATAGTCCTGCGCCGACGGTTCGGGCACGACGACATTGGAATCTGTGAAGACAAACTGCGTCGCGACCGACGGGTCGGTGACCTGGATMTGATACGGATGGATCTGCGAGTAGAGAACATCCGTGCCATGCATCACCGCGATACGGATCGGCATGGTGATGGTGCCGGGGGAAAATTTCGGTCCGGGCACAACCTTGCCGGCGACCGCGATCTTCATCGTCAACTGCCCGTTGGCGCGCAGACAATCACGGGTCACGTCGCTGATCGACGCCTGGTAGATGATGTTCGCAGACTCGTCGGGCGCGGTCGCGGCCGCGTCGGCCGCGGCCTGTGCCTCCTGCGCCTGCTGCTCGGCCTCGGCCTGGTTCCTCGGCTTGCGCATGGGCTTCGACTTGGGCTTCTGCACGCCCTTGGCATAGGTGTTGAAGAAGGCCGTGCCGTCGCGCACCGTCACTCTGGGGCAATAGGCCTGCAACTGGCTAGACAGGACCTTGGGATCCTGTGGCGGCGGCGGCGCTGTCGGATCCTTCTTGCCGAAGCCGAGGTCCAGGATGCCATTGTCGCTCGATTGGCAGCCGGCGGCGGCGAGCATAAAGCCGGTAAGCGCAAGACCCGCCAAAAAGCGGCCACTGAATGTACGAAACGCCATGAAACTGCACTTCCCTCTCGCAAAGCTGGTGACGTATATCAACCGCGCGGCAAAAATGCGACTGAGCCAGCGCAGAAATTAACCACCTTGTGGTGAACGGAAAACCCAGCGGTAACGGATTTGTGACATGCACTATGTGAGTACCCGCGGCGAAGCGCCCGTGCTTGGATTTTCCGACGCTGTGCTGGCTGGACTGGCGCGTGACGGCGGGCTTTACGTGCCGCGCGAGTGGCCGCAGTTTTCCGCTGCCGAGATCCGCGCCATGCGCGGCCTTGCCTATCCTGATCTCGCAATCCGCGTGCTGTCGCCCTTCCTTGGCGACGAAATCCCGGCGCCCGTCTTCGAGCGCCTGGTCCGCGAAGCCTATGCCACCTTCCGCCACGAGGCCGTCTGCCCGCTGGTGCAGACCGGCCCCAACACCTTCATCCTGGAACTCTTCCACGGGCCGACTCTCGCCTTCAAGGACGTGGCGATGCAGCTTCTGGCCCGGCTGATGGACCATGTGCTTGCCGAACGCGACCAGCACGCCACCATCGTCGGCGCCACCTCGGGCGATACCGGCGGCGCCGCCATCGATGCCTTTGCCGGGYGCAGCCGCACCGACATCTTCATCCTTTTCCCGCATGGCCGCGTCTCGCCGGTGCAGCAGCGGCAGATGACGACGTCGACCGCGCAAAATGTTCATGCGCTGGCGATCGAAGGCAATTTCGACGATTGCCAGGGCCTGCTCAAGGACATGTTCAACGATCACGGCTTTCGCGACCGGGTTGCGCTGTCGGGCGTCAATTCGATCAACTGGGCCCGCATCATGGCCCAGATCGTCTATTATTTCTCCTCGGCGCTGTCGCTGGGCGCGCCGGACAGGCCGGTCTCCTTCACGGTGCCGACAGGTAATTTCGGCGATATCTTCGCCGGCTATGCCGCCAAGAAGATGGGCCTGCCGATCGAGCGGCTGATCATCGCCACCAACGACAACGACATCCTGGCGCGCACTTTCGCAACCGGCGAATACCGCACCAAGGGCGTCTTTGCGACCACTTCGCCGTCGATGGACATCCAGGTGTCGTCCAATTTCGAACGCCTGCTGTTCGAGGCTTCCAACCGTGACGCCGCGACCGTGCGGGGCTACATGGACGGTCTCAAGCAGTCTGGCGCTTTCACCATCGAAACGCAGCAAATCGCTGGGATGCGGTCTGAATTCGACGCCGGCCGCGCAACCATGGACGAAGTCGCCGCCACCATCCGTTCGACGCTCGCCGGCAGCAACTACCTGCTCGATCCGCACACCGCGGCAGCCGTGCATGTGGCGGCGGGCAAGGCTTCAGGCGCGGTGCCGATGGTGGTGCTTGGCACCGCCCATCCAGCAAAATTCCCCGCCGCCGTCGAAGCCGCCAGCGGCGTCTCGCCCGCACTGCCCGCATGGCTAGGTGGGTTGATGACATCGGAGGAAAAATACACGGTACTTCCATCCGACCTGAAAATGGTGGAAGATTACGTCGGCCGCCGCGCGCGGGCGGCGCGTTAGGGAGTAGTAGCCATATGGGTGTTGAGGTAAGCCGTCTGTCGAACGGCCTGACAGTCGCCACCGAAACCCTTCAAAGCATCGAATCGGTTGCCCTTGGTGCCTGGGTCAAGTCAGGTGCCCGCAACGAACGCGACGAAGAGCATGGC
>NZ_JBFULQ010000567.1:0-3388 GCF_054049815.1 Mesorhizobium sp. P5_C1
TTGTTGTGGTGGTCGCAGACGAAAAACCCGCTGCCGAACGGGGAATGGCAGCGGGTTTATCTGAGCTAACCTTGGGGGAGGAGTTAGCTGGGTACCGGCATCGCATCTTGGGAGGAGTAGATGGCCGATAGCTGATAAAGTACCGGCTGCAGTACGTCGCCGCAATTGTGCGAAGGTCTTGCTGCCTAAACGAAGGTTTAGGTTTAGCCCCCACTTCGATGGGGTTTCATGCCGCCATGTTGCTATCCATGTTGCTATCGCGATTCCCGCAACCATTACCAATCGTTACAAATCAATGGCTTAGGTTGCTAACGCTACACGGGCCTAGCAACATGATTTTTGGRGCATTTGGCAGCTAAGTGTTTGAAATTGGTTGGCTGGGGAACCTGGATTCGAACCAGGACTAACGGAGTCAGAGTCCGTGGGTCTACCGTTAACCTATTCCCCAGCAAGCGCGGTCATGAACCGTGCGGGCCGAGCGGCCAAGCCGCTTGAGCGCTGCCTTGTAGCCGCCAGCGGAAAATAGTCAAGCCTGCTCGGCAGTTCAATCGCAACGTTTTGTCGGTCCGTTTTGTAAGTTGGTTCCACGCATTGCGTCGGGCGACGCCAAGTCCACCCGCGCCTCAGCTCTCGCTTCGGCTGAACTGCGACCGTTCGAAGAACAGCACGATGCCAAGGCCCAGAATCAGCGGGATGACCAGGTAGAACAGCCTGAACACCAGCAGTGCCGCCAGCACGCCGACCGGATCCATGTCGGACAGCCCCGCCAGGAACACCACTTCGAACACGCCGAGCCCACCCGGCGCATGCGAGATCTGCGCGATCGAGAACGAGACCAGGAAAACCCCGAGGACGACAAAATAGCCGGGGTTGTGGATCGATGGCAGGGCAAAGAAGATGATCGCAGCCGCCGCCAGCAGTTCGACCGGGCCGATCAGCAATTGCCGCGCGACGATCGGCAGCGCCGGGTAGTGCAACTGGAAGCTGGCGATCTTCAGTGGGCGCAGATGCAGCCAGCTGCCGAATATGTAGGCGGCGACGAGCAGCAGCATCACGATCCCCGCCGCTTCCGACAGGCCGTGATGGGCGATGCCTGAAAACCGGTCGAGAATCTCAGGCTCGAAGACCAATACGAGGCCGGAGGCTAGGATCGTCGACAGCACGAAGGTGATCCAGCAAATCGCCACCAGCACGCCGACATCCTGGCCGGTGAGCCCCCTGGTGCCATAGGCGCGGTAGCGGATGACGGCGCCGGAGAACACCGACCCGCCGATGTTGTGCGACAGCGCATAGGTGGTGAAGGAGCAGAGCGTGACGAACAGCCACGACACTTTCTTGCCGATATGCAAGAGCGCTATGTGGTCGTAGCCGGCGAGCGAGGCATAGGCGACGACCGAACACAGCGCCGCGAGAATCCAGCGGCGAGCTGGAATCGCCGATATCCCGTCCCAGACATCGTCCAGCGAGATGCCGCGCAGTTCGTGCCAGAGCAGGAGCAGCGAGAAAATCACCGCCGCAATGCCGACGACCGGCCAGAAATAGCGTCTCCAGTTCATTGCCTGATTGCCATGCGTTGCGGGTCCGCTTCCTTTGCTGTCGAGAGGCCGGTTGCGCCGGATTCCTACGCTCATTTCAGAAATGCCTCATTGAAGCCGGCTATTCAACCGCGAACGGTTTGCGTTGCGGCAGCCGGCAGGAATTGTCTGCGTCGAGGGGCGGCCCAACGGGACGCCAGCCGGCATTGCGCCTACCAATCGAGGCTTACGGGTACATTGCGTGGCACGGCCTCAATGGCGGTTCACGCGCCGAGCCGGCAAAATTGAGCGCGCGGCTCTTGGTGATCGGGCGCGGCACTGTTAGTCTGGCGGCAACTTAAAACACGTCAAAGCGCCTGCTGCGTCCGTCATCGGTTCGCGCGGCGCCGGAAGGAACGACAGTGGAAGACCGCGACACCGGCGCCGGCGCGCCGGAGGTGGGTGCGTCCAGCGCTTCCCCAGGGCCAGCAGGCTCATGGCGGCAAAGCCGCCCGACGGAGTCCCGCTCCGCCGACGGGCAGGCTGGCGACTCAACCCATAGCCAGAAGGGCAAGCCCAAGAAGCGGCGCAAGCGAAGGCGCGGGCGCAAGGTTTTTGCGCGCGACGAGGCGCACCCCATAGGAAATCGATCGCCTGTGCCCGGCAACGCCAGTTCGGCGGCGGAAGCAGCAAAACTGCCCAATTCGGCGGTCTTGCCCGCCGTTGCGCCAGCACGGCACGAACCGGGCGCCCACCGGTCGCCGCTGCAGGAGCTTCCGGTGTTTGCGGCTCTCGACCTCGGCACCAACAATTGCCGGCTGCTGGTTGCCGTGCCGACGCGGCATGGCCAGTTCCGCGTCATCGACGCCTTTTCACGCATCGTCAGGTTGGGCGAGGGGCTCACAGCCAACGGCCGGCTCGGCCAGCCGGCGATGGACCGCGCGGTCGAGGCGCTGAAGATCTGCGGCGACAAATTGCGCAACCGCAAGATCAGAAAAGCCCGGCTGATCGCCACCGAAGCCTGCCGCTCGGCTGAAAACGGCGTCGAATTCCTTGATCGCGTCGAGCGCGAGGCCGGCCTGAAGCTCGAGATCATCGATCGCCAGACCGAAGCGCGGCTGGCGGTTTCCGGCTGCGGTTCGCTGGTCGAGCGCGACACCCAAGGCGTCGTCCTGTTCGACATTGGCGGTGGTTCGTCCGAAATCGCGCTGATCGACCTCAGCGGCCGCCGTTCGCCGCGGCTCGCCCACCATATCGTGTCGTGGACGTCGCTGCCGGTCGGCGTCGTGTCGCTGGCCGAGCGTTTTGGCGGCCGCACGGTGACACGCGAGATCTTTGCCGCCATGGTCGACGACGTCGCCAACCGGTTGGCAAGCTTCGACGGTCGCGACCGGTTGAGCCATCTCAAGGCCAGCCCGAATTTCCATCTGCTTGGCACGTCGGGCACTGTGACGACTCTGGCCGGCGTCCACCTTGACCTCGAACGCTACGACCGCCGGCGCGTCGACGGGCTGTGGATGGACCGCGACAGCGTCGACCGCATGGTCGAAAAGCTGGTCGGCTGGGATTTCCAGCAGCGCTGCGCCAACCCTTGCATCGGGGCTGATCGCGCCGATCTGGTGCTCGCCGGCTGTGCTATCCTCGAGGCGATCCGCGCGGTATGGCCGTCGGAGCGGCTGCGCGTCGCCGACCGTGGCCTGCGCGAGGGCATATTGAGTGAGCTGATGGCCGACGACGGCGTCTGGCGCAACGATGGACGTGGCAGAGGATGATCCCGAAAAGTGGGACCCGGTTTTTGGAAGAGATCATGCTCAGGCAAGAAGGCGAGCGTGATCCCGAGAAGTGGCGACCGGTTTTCGGCAGAGACCATACTC
>NZ_JBFULQ010000568.1:0-3384 GCF_054049815.1 Mesorhizobium sp. P5_C1
GTGCAGACCCGCCATATGGGCCTCAGCCTGACCGATGCCGCCAATGTGCAGAAACTGGCGCGCTATCTGATCTATCCGGATCCGTTCCTGCGTCTTCCGGCCGAATCCATCGCCACGGGGCTGGGCAAGCAATCGAGCCTGTGGCCGACCAGCATTTCGGGCGATTTCCCGATCTTCCTGGTCAGGATTGGCGACGTCGCCGATCTCGAAATCGTCGCCCAGGCGCTGCGTTTCCAGGAGTACATGCGCACCCGCGGCATGATGATCGACTTCGTCGTCGTCAACGAGCAGGCGTCCTCCTATGTTCAGGATCTGCAGCGGGCGGTCGAGACGCTGTGCGAAAACAGCCGCCTGCGCGGCAAGGAACTCGGACCCCGCCAGCACATTTTCGCGGTTCGCCGTGACCTGATGGACGAGACCACCTACAAGACGCTGCTCGCTGTCGCCCGCGTCGTCCTGCACACGCGCAACGGCACCATCTTCGACCAGATCGAGCGGGCGGAGGCGGCCGCCCTGCAGGCGCGCGACGCCCTGCAGCCGGCAGCATTGGCGGTCGCGCGCGAATTGCCGTCGCCGGTGCCCGTGATGCACGCTTCGCAGGCCGTGGCGGATGTCAGCGCCGATGGAAGCGGCCTCGGCCAATGGAATGGCTTCGGTGGTTTCGATGGCGACGGGCGGCACTATGTCGTGCGCCTGGCTGGCCGGCGCACGACGCCGCAGCCATGGATCAACGTCGTCTCCAACGCTTCGTTCGGCTTCCACACCTCCGCCGAGGGTGCCGCCTTCACCTGGAGCCGCAACAGCCGTGACTACCAGCTGACGCCGTGGTCGAACGATCCGGTCTCGAACCGGCCGGGCGAGGGCGTCTACATCTACGATCAGGCCAGCGGCAAGGCGTTCTCGCCGCTCGCCGCCGTGGTACGCGACCCCTCGATGACCTACGAGGCCTGGCACGGCCAGGGTTTCTCGACGTTCCGTTCGAGGCGCRGGCCGCTGTCGATGGACCTCACCCATGTCGTCGACCCGATCGACCCGGTGAAGATCTCGCGGCTGCGTATCCAGAATTCGGGCTCGGTGCCGGCGCGGCTGCGTGTCTACGCTTATGCCGAATGGGTGCTCGGCGGGCATCGGTCGCGCACGGCGGCAACCATCGTCCCGTCGCGCGACGCTGCTACCGGTGCGTTGCTGGCGCAAAACCCCTACGGGCTCGATTTCAGCGAGCGGGTGGCTTTCCTTGCCGCCGACGGGGGCGTCCATTCGGTGACGACCGACCGTTCGGAGTTCCTCGGCCGGCATGGCTCCAGCGAACTCCCACAGGCGGTGCTGAGCGGCGCGGCGTTGTCGGGTCGTGTCGAGGCCGGAGACGATCCTTGCGCTGCGATTGCCCGCGACATCGAAATCCCGGCCGGCGGCGACGTGACGCTGCTCTGGCTGCTCGGCGATGCCGAGACCGTCGAGGAGGCCAGCGCCCTGGTGCAGGAGCATCGGGTCAAGGATTTCGACCGGCGGCTGGCCGACAATGAGCGCGAATGGCGCGGCTTCCTCGACACCATCCAGGTCGAGACGCCGGACAAGGCGCTCGACGCCATGGTCAACCACTGGCTGCCCTACCAGAGCCTCGCCTGCCGCATCCGCGCCCGCTCCGCCTTCTACCAGGCAAGCGGTGCGTTCGGCTTCCGCGACCAGTTGCAGGACACGCTGGCATTGCTGGCGCATGATCCGCAACTGGCGCGCGACCAGATCCTCAATGCGGCGCGGCGGCAGTTCCCCGAAGGCGACGTGCAGCACTGGTGGCTGCCGCGCACTGGGGCCGGCGTGCGCACCATGATCTCAGACGACGTGGTCTGGCTGGCCCACGCCACGGCGCGCTATTTGCTGGTCACCGGCGATGCCACCATCCTGAAGCAGCAACTGCCGTTCATCGATGGACAGGCGCTGGGCGAGGGCGAGCACGATGCCTTCTTCACCCCGGAAATTTTGAAGAAGACGGCGTCGCTCTACGACCATTGCGCCCGGGCGCTCGATCTTGCCATCAAGCGCAGCAGTCCCGCCGGGCTGCCGCTGATCCTCGGCGGCGACTGGAACGACGGGATGAACCGCGTCGGCGAACACGGCAAGGGCGAGAGCGTCTGGCTCGGCTGGTTCCTGCTGAAGACGCTGGGCGACTTCGCCGCAATTGCCAAGACCGAAGGCGATGCCAAGCACGCGCAAGCCTGGGCAAAGCATGCCGATGCGTTGAAGCGGGCGCTTGAAAGCACGGCATGGGATGGCGAATGGTACAGGCGCGGCAGCTTCGACGACGGCACGCCGCTCGGGTCGCGGTCCTCGCAGGAGTGCAAGATCGACTCGATCGCCCAGTCCTGGAGCGTGCTTTCGGGAGAGGGCGATCCGGCCCGATCGACGACGGCGATGGAGCAGGCGACCAAACTGCTCGTCGATGACAAGCTCAAGATCGTCAAGCTGTTCACGCCGCCGTTCTCGAAGACGGACAAGGAACCGGGTTACATCAAGAGCTATCCGCCCGGTGTTCGCGAAAATGGCGGCCAGTACACCCACGCCGCCACGTGGTTCGTCATCGCGCTTGCCGAGATGGGCCGGACCGACGAGGCCTATCGTTGTTTCTCGATGCTGAACCCGGTCAACCATGCGACCGACGAGGCCTCGGCCGAGCACTATCGCGTCGAGCCCTATGTGGTGGCGGCTGACATCTACGCCGGGGACGACAAGGGCGGCCGTGGCGGCTGGACCTGGTACACCGGCTCGGCCGGCTGGCTCTACAGGGCTGCAGTCGAAGGGATCCTCGGCATCGAACGGCGCGGCAAGCGTGTTCAGTTCAAGCCAAAACTCCCCGGCCATTGGGACGGATACTCGGCAACCCTCAAGATGCTGGGGGCCGAACTCAAGGTTCGCGTCGTCCGCGACAATAAGGCCAAGGCGGTTTCGCTGGAGCTGAATGGGGCCAAGACCAAGGTTTCGGCAGTCGAACTGAAGGATGGCGAAGTTACCGACGTCGTCATCAGGATCCCGGCCTGAGGCATTTTGCCCAGAAAGCGTGCTCTCGGGCTCAAGAGCCCGGGGGCGGTTTCGGGACCACAACAGGATGTAAGGCGCCATGCCACCCTGCGTTGCCATCGCCTTGGGTGAAGGGCGCGCCGATTAAAAGCACATAAAATCAAAGGCTTGATGCAAAGTGCATACGCCGCCCAGGCTGGCTGGGCTTGGCATCTCGTCGCCTTTGGCGGGCGCGAGGCCGCATTTGTTTGGCGCTATACTGTGTAGAAGGCGATTTCGGCATTGGTCATCCGCCAGACATCGTTGTTGATTAAATTTGTGGCAGCACCTGCCAGCTGCCATGATTTCGCCGCATGCCTGACATTTTACCTG
>NZ_JBFULQ010000569.1:0-3383 GCF_054049815.1 Mesorhizobium sp. P5_C1
CGTAACCAATAGCCCGTTGAGAAGGGCCGGGACATAGGGCGATATAGTCTCAATCATCGCTGTAGCCCCGGCGCCTTCGCTTGTTTAGGCCTGCTCACTCGCCGCCATACCAAAACTTTTTCCTATCTGACAAAAAGCCAGTGGTCGTGTTGTACGCTATCCAGGTATTGAGGAGGGCCAGGAAATGGTAGTCTCCTGGACGAACAGCGTATGAAAAGCCCGTTGCTTCGATTGGCTTGTCGCGACCGATGATCTTAACGTTGGCGGTAGGGTTCGCCTTCATGAAGAGAAGATGGGTCAGGTTGTCGCTAAGCGTCGCATCTGCGCGGCCAGAAGCCACTTCCAAGGCTGCCGCGACAGCATTGTCAGAGACAATTGTCTTCTGCTGCGCTTTAGGAAGCAGTCTGGCACTTTGTGCCACAGAGGCCATCCCAGCAATCGCGACAATGGTGTATTTCGGATCGTCAAGTTTCTTCCAATCGTCGATATCCAAGTCGCCCCGTACGAGCCATGTATTGCCCGTCGTTATGTAGCTGTCGGTGAAGTCGACGGTCATCGCGCGCGCTGGGGTACGGAACATGTCGACCATAGCGATGTCGTATTGGTTCTGCATTAGTGCGGGGATGATCGTGCTCCAGGTCTCGTCAACGATCTGCAGCTTTACCTCAAGCGCGTCGGCWAGGTTTTTTGCCATGTCGACGTTAAATCCTTCCCACTCACCGGTTGCAGGATTTTTTTGCTGTGCAGGCGTCGAGTCAGCCATTCCGACGCGCAAGACGCCAGATTGCTTGATGGCCTCAAGGGTCTGGGCTTGCGCCGGCCCGGCCGCAAGAAGCCCCAACGACATGATCACGCCCATAAAAAATGATATGACTTGCCGATACATCGATACCCTCCTGTTTGCTGTATTTTCGCTTGTTGTTCTTCCAATTCGGCATTTTAGGCGTGGTGGTCGTTCGCCGGTACGCTGAAAAAGCTGATCATGTCCATAACAGGAGATTATCGAATGACGCCCAGTTCGCGGCTTTCGGAAGGTTTAGATCGCCAAAAAGGTATCGGCTCCGGCCCGAACTTTGCACCTCAATCGATGTCGAACGAAACACCCTGAGCAAGCGGCAGGGCCTTGGAATAGTTCACCGTGTTGGTGGCGCGGCGCATATAGGCCTTCCACGCATCGGAACCGCTCTCGCGACCGCCGCCGGTTTCCTTCTCGCCGCCGAAGGCGCCACCGATCTCGGCGCCCGACGTGCCGATGTTGACGTTGGCGATGCCGCAATCCGAACCGTCGACGCCGAGGAAGCGCTCGGATTCCTGCAGGTCGCGGGTGAAGATCGACGACGACAGTCCGGCGCCGACCGCATTGTGCTCGTCGAGCACGGCGTCGAAGTCGGAATATTTCATCACATAGAGGATCGGCGCGAAGGTTTCTTCCGTCACCGGCGCAACCTGCTTTGGCATTTCGACCAGCGCCGGATGCACGTAATAGGCATCGGGATGGTCGTTCTCGACCCGCGTGCCGCCGGTCACCTTGCCGCCATGCGCGCCGGCTTCCTTCAGCGCCTTCTGCATGGCGTCGAAGGCTGCCTTGTCGATCAGCGGACCGACCAGCGAAGAGGTTTCCAGCGGATTGCCGACCGAGACGCTCTCATAGGCCTTCTTCAGCCGCGGCAGCAAAGCATCATAGACGCTGTCATGCACGAACAGGCGCCGCAGCGTCGTGCAGCGCTGGCCGGCTGTGCCCATGGCGCCGAAGGCAATGGCGCGCAAGGCCATATCGAGATCGGCGGTCGGGCAGACGATGCCGGCATTGTTGCCGCCGAGTTCCAGCACGGCGCGGGCAAAGCGCTTGGCCAGCCGCGGACCGACATCCCGGCCCATGCGGGTCGAGCCGGTCGCCGAGACCAGCGCAACCTTCGGGTGGTCGACCAGGATTTCGCCGATGGCGCGATCGCCGATCAGCACCGGCGCCAGCCCTTCCGGCGCATCGCCGAAACGCTCGGCCGCGCGCTTGAAGATCGCCTCGCAGGCGAGCGCGGTCAGCGGCGTCTTTTCCGACGGCTTCCACACCACGGCGTCGCCGCAGACCAGCGCCAGCGCCGCATTCCACGACCACACCGCTACGGGAAAGTTGAAGGCCGAGATGACACCGACCACGCCAAGCGGATGCCAGGTTTCCAACATGCGATGGCCCGGACGCTCGGTGGCAATGGTCAGGCCATACAACTGCCTGGAAAGACCGACCGCGAAGTCGCAGATGTCGATCATCTCCTGCACTTCGCCCAAGCCCTCGGACGGGATCTTGCCGACCTCGATCGATACCAGCCGGCCAAGCTCGGTCTTGTGCGCGCGCAACTCCTCACCGAGCAGGCGCACCAGTTCGCCGCGCCGGGGACCCGGCACCATCCGCCAGGCCTGGAACGCCTTATGCGCGGCATCGATGGTCTTGGCCGCATCGGCGGGCGAGATCGTCTTCAGTGCCGCGATCTCTTCACCCGTCACCGGGCTGTGCACGATCAGGTCGCCGCCGACAAGCGCGTCCTTGGCCACGCCCAGTTTCGCCAGAAGCTCGGCCGTTTCCTTCGCTACATCCACCGATTTGACTGCAATGTTCATGTCCCGAACTCCTGTTCCTGATTACCCAAGACATACCGAGCCGACGCTGCCAGGCGACGTCAGTCGCTTCAGGCCGGCGGCAAGATCCTTGTTTTTCTGCTGCGTGTAGAGGTCGTAGTAAGCCTGGTTCTTGCGGCCTATGCCGTGCTCGGCGCTAAAGCTGCCGCCAAACTGGTCGACCGCAACGGAATAGACCCAGTCGCGCAGTTGTTGCTCGAAGCGATCATCCACCGGACCGGTACGCGTCTCGTCAACAACCAGATTGAAATGGACACCGCCGTCCCCGATATGGCCAAAGTCGAGAATTGCGACATCGGCAAAGCGGCCGGGCAGTTCGCTCTTCATCCAGTTGCAGAACACCTGCACGTCAGCCCTGCGGAATGACAGATCGAAAGCCACGAGACGGCCCGCATGTTTGGCACCCTCCGACAGAGCATGGCGCAACGCCCACATTTCGTGCGCGGGGCCGACGAAGGCATCGGCCAGCGGCGAGCCTTCTGCCTCCCAGATTTCGGCAAGCACCGTTTCAAGGACGGCGTCGAGCGGCTGCTCGCCCTCGCGTGGCGCCCAACTGCGGGAGATTTCGGCGAGGATGACATAAGCGGGGACATCGCCGTTCTGGAAGGGGTTGCGCAGCGATGGCACGTGGGCGAGCGCCGCACCGATGGCGTTTCTGGACATGCCTTCGAAGGCCGACAGATACGATCCCAGGCGCTCTTCCATCATCCGCAGCAGCGGCATGACGGCTGCGCCGTCTCCCGGCACAAGAT
>NZ_JBFULQ010000570.1:0-3381 GCF_054049815.1 Mesorhizobium sp. P5_C1
CTCCCAGACCTTCTCCGGAAAGACGAAGGGCGACTTGCCGTCCTTGTTGGACTTGTGGGTGACCGGATCCTTGGTCGGCGCGACATAATTGGGCATCGCGGTTTCGTCGCTGATCGCGCCTTGCACGATCAGATTCGGATCGGCCTTGGCTGCCGCGACCGCCTGGTCGACGATCGAGTTTTCGCCGAGCAGCGACGGATTGAACACCAGGAACAGCACCGCGCGCTTCGCCGCCTTGATGCGGGCGAAGACATCCTCGAGGTCGACCGGCCGCACCGAGATGTCCTTCTTGTTGCGGTCGGGATCGTTGGGAGAGAACCAGACCGTCATGCCGTCCAGCGTTCCCGTGGCGCCGTTCAGCGGATTGGGCAGGTGGTTTTCCCTACGAAACGGCACGCCTTGCGTCTGCACGACGTGGCCGGCAGCGCTTTCCGAGGCTGGCGGCGGGAACACATCGGCCTTCATGCGCTGCCAATAGGCGTCGAATATCTCGGCCATCGCCGGATCGTCGCGGATGAMGGCGTTGTTGGACTGTCCGCAAATGCCCGTCGACGTCCAGTTGGTGCTGCCGGTCATCACCGCTTGCGGCTTGCCCTGGGCATCGCGGTAGACGGCAAACTTGTTGTGGCCGATATGGTTGTTGTTGAACAGGCGGTCGCTCACCACGACGCCCGCGTCGTGCAAGCGCTTCCTGTACGGCGCGTTGCCGGCGTCCCAGGCCTTGGTCTGGTCGTCCCTGCCCGAATTGGCAAGAATGACCTCGACGACATCCTTGGCGGCGACGATCGCGTCGCAAATCTCGTCGTCGCCAAGCTCGTAGAGCGCCAGCCTGACGGTTCCGCCTTCGGTCTTGGCCCGTTTCAGCAGGCTGGTCAGCACGTCAGGCACATCGCCATGCAGATAGGCGCGTATCTTGCTGGTCGGATCCTGCAGCACCGCCCTGATCTTGTCGCGCTGCCCGACCTTGATGCCGGCCTCTTGCAGCGCATGCGACATCCATTGCGTCGACAGCACTCCATTGGTGAAGGCAACCCGCGCCTTGCCGAACATCTGCCCGAGAAAGATCGGTGGGCTGACTGCACCCTGGCCGAGATAACCGAGCGGGCGCGCCGGCCCGGTATAGGCGGGTTTGCCATCGACGATCTGATCGGGTCGCACCGGCACCGGGTCGAGACCCGGCTTCATGTCGCCGACCGGCCGCACCCGGTAGGCTATCATTTCACCCTCTGGCCTGACGTCGATGCTGTCGCGCCGCCGCCGCACGGTGAGATCGCGCCAGAAAGTCTTCTGCACCGGCCAGACGCCGGTATCCTGGGGAATCCATCGTGGATTGCGTTGGCCCTTGAAAGGCACCCAGGAGGCGAGGCAGCGTTCCTCGCCAGTGTCGGGATAGATGCGCACGATCTCGAACCCGAGGCAGCCAGGGATCATGCCGTCTATATCCCAGGAAAGGAACGCGACTTCGTTGTTTGTCGCGGCGCGCACTTTGACGACGTCAGGCATGGCTTTCCCTCCAGAGACGTTCGGCGCGCCAATATAGCAGAAGTAAAAGACGGATGTGTAACGCGTTTCACTTAGCGTCGATCCGGCCGCTGGTCCCAGGCCAGCGCATCGCCGCGATCGGGGCGATATTCTTGCCGTGCAACTGCCGTTCCGGCATGTCGCTTCCCTCGCCCTAGTGGTCGCCGCCTCCGCAACGACCGGCGGGTCGCCGGTCCATTATGCCGCCCGCTACCGCATCGTACGAGGACCACCATGACCGCCGCCCTACAACCTGCAGAACCGGCATTGGCCACCGACCGCGCCCGTCGTGGCGGCCGCGCTGGAAAGCGCGCCGGCGGTTCGGCCGCGTTCGAGCAGCCGGCTTTCCGCCAGCTGAAGAACCCACTCGCGCCGACCAGGCTGGTTTCGGACGACGAGCTGGAATCGATCCATCTCGCCTCCTTGCGCGTGCTGAGGGAAATCGGCGTCGATGTTCTGCATGACGAGGCCCGCCGCATCATGAAGGCGCATGGCGCCGACGTGCGCGACGGCAGCGAGCGGGTGCGCTTCGACAGCGACATGATCCTCGAGCTGGTGTCGAACTGCCCTTCGGAGTTCACCATCCACTCGCGCAACCCGGCGCACAATGTGCGCTTCGGCGGCAACAATCTGATCATCTCGATGATGGCATCGGCGCCCAACTGCTCCGACATCGACCGCGGCCGCCGGCCCGGCAACCAGCAGGATTACCGCAACTTCCTCAAGCTCGCTCAGATGCACAACATCCTGAACTGCACCGGCGGCTATCCGGTCGAGCCGACCGATATCCATCCGTCGGTCAGGCACCTGGAGTGCGTCCGCGACCTCGCCACGCTGACCGACAAGGTGTTTCACATCTACTCGCTCGGCAAGGAGCGCAACGTCGACGGCATCGAGATCGCCAGGATCGCGCGCGGCATCAGCCACGAGCAGTTGCTCGAGGAGCCGTCGGTCTTCACCATCATCAACACCAATTCGCCGCTCAAGCTCGATGTGCCGATGATGGAAGGCATCATCCAGATGTCGAGCAAGGGCCAGGTCGTCGTCGTCACGCCGTTCACCCTTTCAGGGGCCATGGCGCCGGTGACGATCGCCGGCGCGCTGGTGCAGCAGAACGCCGAAGCGCTGTCCGGCATCGCCTTTGCCCAGATGGTGCGCAAGGGCGCGCCCGTCGGCTATGGCGGCTTCACCTCCAATGTCGACATGAAGTCCGGTTCACCGGCCTTCGGCACGCCCGAATACATGARGGCACAGTTGGTCGGCGGCCAGCTTGCCCGCCGCTACAACATACCCTACCGCACCTCCAACACCTGCGCCGCCAACACGGTCGATGCGCAGGCGGCTTACGAGAGCGTGTTCTCGCTGTGGGGCGCCATCCAGGGCGGCGGCAATCTGATGATGCATGCGGCCGGCTGGCTCGAGGGCGGCCTGCGCTGCTCCTATGAGAAGACCATATTGGACATCGACCTGCTGCAGATGGTGGCGGAGTTCCTGACCCCGCTCGACCTGTCCGAAGAAGCGCTCGGCTTCGATGCCATCCAGTCGGTCGGTCCCGGCGGCCATTTCTTCGGCACCCAGCACACGCAGGACCGCTACAAGACCGCCTTCTACTCGCCGATCCTCTCCGACTGGCGCAATTTCGAGACCTGGGCGGAAGCCGGCTCGCCGACGGCGCTGGAAAAGGCCAACAAGGTGTGGAAGGAACGGCTAGCATCATTTGAAGAGCCCTATATGGACCCGGCCATTCGCGAGGAACTCAACGCCTTCGTCGAAAAGCGCCGGTCCGAGGGCGGTGCACCGACCGACTTTTGAATGGCACGCGGCGACCGCTGACCTCGGCGTCGAGGCGCGTTCCACCGC
>NZ_JBFULQ010000571.1:0-3378 GCF_054049815.1 Mesorhizobium sp. P5_C1
GCCATCATGGGCATCACCGAGGAAGGCGCCGAGATCATGGAGGAATACAAGGAATCTCCGGCGCTCGACGCCGGCCTTCTCGCGGCAGCGCAAGCGGTCGAACACTACGAGATTTCGCGCTATGGCACGCTTAGGACCTGGGCCGGCGAACTCGGCCTGAATGATGCGGTGACGCTTCTCGAAGCCACGCTGAAGGAGGAGAAGGCCACCGACGAAGCCCTGACGCAGATCGCGGTATCGGCTGTGAACGTTGCAGCCGAAGCGGCGTAACCCAAAACTCATGATCGGTGAGCCGCGCCAGGAACGAGCTAGCGCGGTTCCCGCATCATGCTGAGATAGGTCGGGTCGAACTCGGCTATTTCCTGCAGCCGGTGCCAGTCGAGAATGGTCACCGTGTGGTTCGCCCAGTTGACGACGCCGACCTTGCGCAAGGCGCCGATAACGCGGTTCATATGCACAACCGAGAGGCCAAGCACGTCGGCCAGTTCGGCCTGTGAAAGCGGCAGATGAAAGCTCATGCCGYTGGTGCGYTKSACCACCTGCARGCGCACGAARAGYTCRCAGACGAGATGRGCCAGATGCGAGGTCTTGGAGCGSCGKCCCATYGCCACGATCCAYTCGCGGTGAATGGCGCCATCAACCAGCGTGTCCAGCCACAACAGCCGGGTCAGATGCGGTGCCTCCTCGGTGATGGCACGCAGCCGGCTGTGATCGGCGAACATGACAYGRCAAGGCGASAGSGCAACGATGCCGTGRTCCATWGTCTTCAGCAGRAARGCGTGGAGRTCGACGAAGTCGCCAGGCACCTGCAATGAGGTGAACTGTCGGCCGCCATTCTCCAGCACCTTGTAGCGTGCCGCCAGGCCGTCGAGGATCAAAGTCGAGTAAGTCGGCCGCGATCCCGAGGCGACAATGTCCTGTCCGGTCGCAAAATGCCTTTCGAAGGTCATGGCACCGGCCAGCAACGCTTTCTCGCCGTCGGAGAGCGCGTCGTGTTGGCCAAGGTTCAGATAAAGGGATTCAAGCACCGCTATCTCCAGCGAAGGGGCTCAGAGCCGATCGCCAATTCGTTTGGCGCAAGCATGGGGCGGCTGCGGAAGCACTAGGTCTTCGGACGGGGCCAGGCATTAACATTTGTTAGAGTGCACTTATTCACCGGCAAACGCCACCTCAGGTGGAACAACAGTTCGGTCCGTGAATTGTCGGTTGAATCTCTCGCGCACGTCATCACCAGGAGGTCCAGCGCATCATGCCCAGATACTACCTCGACCTCTACAATGGTGATGGTCTGACGGTCGACGATGACGGGCAGGTGTTCGAAACGCGCGAACGCCTGCGGCGAGAGGCGATTCGCATACTGCCCGACATCGTCCGCGACGAGATGATCGAGAACGATCGCACGGTCATCACCGTGAAAGTGCGGGACGAGAGCGGGCGCCATGTCTTCGAAGCATCGCTGGTCGTCTCGTCGGGGTGGTGTGACTGAGAGCCTCGGCCCAAGGCTCGGACCGAAAGATTCCACTGGTCATCATTTGTAATCGTCACCGCCGCCGCACCGCTGCACCATGCGGAGACTGATTGAGGTGACAACGGTTCCGAAACCGACGTCCCAGCAGCGGAAGGACCGACATATGAATCGCGCGAAAGTCGATACGGAGCGCGACGAACGCGCCAAGCATGAGTCGCTGATCGTGACCGCCGCCGAGCGAGCGGCGCGAGAGGAAAAGACGGCCAGGCTGAGAGCTCTGCGCCTTGCCGCGCAGTCGGCGGACGAGCCGGCGTCGGCAGGCCCCAAGCCGCCACGGCGACGCGCACGTTCGACGTAATAATTGTCGCTCAACATACACAGCCCGCATCTGTGATTTCCTATAGCTCGTAAAAAAGCGAAAGCCCGGCTGGGTCGAGCCGGGCTTCCTGCGATGGCTGGTGTAGACTAGCCACCAGGATGGGAGGTCGCGTCAGGCGGCGTAACCGCCATAACCACGGGCAACTGCGTGCACACCCGCGGTCGGCTCGAGATCCGGCCACAGGATGCCGGAAGCCTGGGCAAATTCGACCAGCGCACGGCGCGCCTGCTCGATGGTCACATAACCCGGAACCGCGAGATCACATGCCTTCATCGCGTTGCGATAAAGCGGGCCGCGGCGGGAAGTCGTCCAATTGGT
The DNA here is from genome assembly GCF_054049815.1 of Mesorhizobium sp. P5_C1. NCBI lineage: Bacteria > Pseudomonadati > Pseudomonadota > Alphaproteobacteria > Hyphomicrobiales > Phyllobacteriaceae > Mesorhizobium > Mesorhizobium sp. P5_C1. Next base: position 2,166 of record NZ_JBFULQ010000571.1, read on the forward strand.
CAGGAAATCGTGCATTTCGGCCAGCGAGGCAATCTCGCGCTTGAAGCCAAGGCCGACGGTCAGTGCGACCGGTGAATGAAACAGCTTGTCGTGCATGAAACGGGCTCCTGATTTATCGCAGCGCCAGGAGAGATATCCGGGCTGGTCCACGAACGGGACGCGGTGAAACGCGCCGCGTGGCAGGAGGTTCCAGACCGTGCGCTTTTATATGAAGGCGGCGGTCATCCTTGGATCGCGATGCCCGCACAAGCGCTATGAGCGATCGGCGGATTGTCGTGTGAGGCTGGTCGGCATCCGCCAGGACCTTGCTTCACTCGCGACTGGAGCCTCGCGTGTCTCACGCTGCTTCGACAGGCGAAGAACTGCCGCAAGCCTGTTTCCCAGCGAGACGCCGGGCTTTTCAACAAAAAGGTGCGCGACCAGCGCCATGAGGAGCAGAAGCACCATCGCCATCACGATCACAAGCCAATACTGGGTGGCGTTGTCCAGGGCGAAGATCCGCACGGGCGCGATGGAAAATATCGCGACGAAGGCAAGCCCCTGCAAGAGAAAGATGCCATAGCTGATCTCGCCCAGTCGCACTGAACGGTTGGCAGTCAGAAGGCCAAAGAAATCGGCGCCCGAGACGATCAGGAAGAAGGCACCGGTGCACAGCAGCATCGGTCCCGGCGCGTAAGCAACCCTATAGGTGGCAAAAACATACACCAGCAGCGCCAGGGCGATGGCGGACAGGACGTGCCGGTGCACCTTCACCAGCAGCGCGTTTGCTTCAAGCGTCGCGCACAACATGCCCCCTGCGAAAAGTCCCAGATAGCTGTAGGCGCCGCTGCCTCCACTCATTGACATGACAATGGAAAAAGCCAGCAGAACGGCCGGCAATCCTATGCGGGTAACCGGGTGCCGGCTGAATATGGCTGCGATCGGCAGGCTGAAATAGAACAGCCATTCATAGGGCAAGGTCCAGGTTACGCAGGCCAAGACGCAGACGCGGGCACTCGAAAGCGGGATATAGCCAAAGACACCAAACAGCAGATTGAAAAATGCCCGCTCGTAGGTTGCGAAGGTCGAATAATCGATCCGGCCGTCAACGACCTCCAAGGCCATCGCCACGCCGACGGCCAAAATGTAGAGCGGCCCGATCCTGAAAGCCCGCTTGAGCAACAGGGTCGGAAAATCCACGGAGGCCTTTGCCGATAGCAGTTTCCCCCAAAAC
>NZ_JBFULQ010000572.1:0-3369 GCF_054049815.1 Mesorhizobium sp. P5_C1
GACGGGCTGGCGCTCGATCAGTGGATAACGGTTCGCCGTACCCTTGAGGAACGCGATCCGTCACTTCTCATTCACGAGAGCGCGATTTTTGCTTGGATTCCGACGCTGACTTCCATCTCGYGGCAAGCTATTTTCTCCGGGAGGCCACCCCTCTATTTTCCGACTTCGATCTATTCGACCAATGCCGAAGGCAATCTTTGGCGCAAGCTGTGGGAAGATATCGGTTTCTCCAAGGCGGAAATCGCTTATCAGCGGGCTTTGGGCGACATGCCCTCCAGCGGTGACGTTTCCGAAACGCTCGACACCGCGCTGATCTCTCCCAAAACGCGGATCGCCGGTCTTGTTGTCGATAAGATCGATCGGATCATGCACGGCATGCAGCTCGGCAGCGCGGGCATGCATAACCAGATCACCCAGTGGTGCGAGAGTGGGTTTCTCAGCTCTCTGATCGGCGCACTGCTCGACAAGGGCTTTGACGTTTGGCTGACGGCCGATCACGGCAATATTGAGTGCCGCGGGATGGGGCGGCCAGGTGAAGGCGTGATCGCGGAGATCCGCGGCGAACGTGTGCGAATTTATCCGACGCCAGAATTGCGCGACCAGGCGGCGGCATCCTTCCCGTTCGCTCGCAAATGGAACCCGATCGGCCTGCCAGCCGAAACCTTCCCGCTCGTGGCGCAGGGCGCAGGCGCTTTCGCTACACCGGGCGAGACCCTCGTCGGTCATGGTGGTGTTGCAATCGAGGAAGTCATCGTGCCCCTGATCCGTTTCGAGCGGCGGGAAGTGCGATGAGCAAGCGTCATGACTCTATAGGCGTAAAGCAAGTCATTCCGTACGAATGGATGCGGAAGACAGCGAACTTCGTGCTTGCCGGAATGAACGGCAAGGAAATTCGGCATGAGCTGCATACCGCACTTGCCGCAGAAGGTAGGAATATACAGCCTGGGGAGCGCAGCGTGTGGACGAGGACATTTCTCGTGAACAATCTGATGGCGATTTGGCCATCGCCCGCTGCCGAGTTGGTTGTTTTTCGAGATATGGCGCTCCAGGCCCTGCAGAAGCATCCCGATCAAGAACTTACGATTCAATGGGCAATGATTTCAGCCGCCTATCCCTTTTGGTTTAACACAGCGCGGCAGACCGGGCGCTTGCTAAACCTACAATCGCGGGTGACCCAGGCACAAATTGTGAATCGCCTCAAAGAACAATACGGTGACCGGCAAACAGTCAGTCGTTACGCGCGTTTTGTAGTTCGTTCTTTTGTTGACTGGGGCATCCTGCGAGATGCTGTTGTTGCCGGCAGCTACGAAAAGGCGGAGCCTGAATCCGTTAGTGACCGGGATGTGATCGCATTGCTAGTGTATGCCACGTTGCTGGCCATACCGGAGGGAAAAACTCCTCTCAGCATGCTGTTAAACAATCCCGCGCTCTTTCCATTTTGTCTCCCAGTCATGAAGGGAGAAAGCCTTCTGGGACCTAGCGGCCATTTCAAAGTTGTTCGCTATGGGTTGGATGACGAACTTGTGGTGCTCAACACATGAATTGGCGGTTTCCGAGGCGGCAAGTTCATATCCTTGTCACTGGCTCGGCGCGTCGTTCGGAAACCGTGACGCTGTCCGGCTCAGGAATTTTTCACGCGACTAGCCCAGGTCGGCGGCGATGACCGCCAGTTCGTCCCCCCAATGCAGAGATCAAGGCCGCGATGCGGCCGCGCACCCGTGAAGGAAGCTGCATTCTACCGCTGTTCGCAGCGACCGGTTACGACGCGTGGACCATTGTTGAGGAGCAGCGCGCCAAGCGAAGCAACGACGATGATCGAATTTTCCCATTCAATCACAGGTCAGTCGGCACCGCCTTCCGCCGAGGGTGCGGTGACCTGGGTATCCACGACCTTCATTTYCATGACTTGCGGCACGAAGGGACAAGCCGCCTTTTCGAGGCCGGATTCACGATCGAACAGGTTGCGCTGGTAACTGGGCACAAGGACTGGAAAATGTTGAAGCGCTACACCCATTTGAAGCCGGAGGCTCTCCACGCGCTGTTGGCAGCGCGCGCCGCATAGATGTGAGTGTCAAAAGGTTTCACGATAGAACAAGTCGCTCTGGTCACGGGTCACAAGGATTGGGAGATGTTGCGTTGACATACGCATCTCAAGCCGGAAACCCTGCACACGATCCGAGTTGCGAGGGCAGCCTATCAACCTCTCGCAGGCGGCTCCGTGGAAAACGCAGCGATTATCGCCTCGAGCGATACATTCAATGCGTTAGAAAAGGTCCTGCCCTTCTGCCAAATCGCCACGTAGTGATAGAGCGCGGATGGTTCCACTGGCTTTATTCCCAAGTGAAACGCCGCATATTCGCGCGCTATGATCTCATTGGTTATCGAAATCCCTAGGCCAGCCGAGACGTATCCGGCTTCGTGACCGTTGCAATCGAATTCCACCAGTATGTCTGGCTCAACGCCGGCGAAGCGCAAGGCATTGAAGTTCATTTGGTGGGCGGCAAACTGCGGATCGATATCGACGATCGTTTCGCCTGCCAGGTCGTGAGCCTCGATACAGGTCTGTTGTGAAAAGCGGTGGTCGGGATGAAAGATGCATACGTTTCGTGCCGACCCAAGCGGCGCCCATTCAAACAGGCGTGGATCCAGGGGCAATCTCGAGATACCGAGATCCGCCCGCCCGGCCAGGATGTGTTCGCCGATCTGCTCGTAGCTTCCAGAAATCGACCGGACATTCGAAGCAGTCTTTGAGTGGATAATCGCCACAACCTTGGGCAGGGTCACGAAACCGAAAACAGAAGGCGCGGCAATCGCAATCCTCTGTTTTTCCTCGTTCTTCATTGCGAAGATCGACGCTTCCAGCCGATCCAGGGACGTCAGGGCAAGTTCTACGTTTCGCAGGAGTTCCCAGGCTTCCTGCAAGGGAACGATGCGGTTGGCTGATCTCTTGAAGAGTGTGATGCCAAGCGTGGTCTCGAGTTGCTTGACATGTTGACTGACGGCCGGCTGGCTTATCCCGAGCGCTACCGCCGCTCGCCTTGTCGAACCGGCCCGCAACACTTCCCGGAACACCTTCAGTTGACGGAGCTTCAGGTCGCTCTGCAGCAACTCCATCCCTGCGCTCCTTTCCCTGATAACGCCACCCGGGAAGCAGATAACGCCAACCTGGGGAGCAACGAACCGCCTCAGTATATAACGATGCGTTATAGATAAAATAATAAAAATTATAGATTGAGTGTGTAATTTCAAGCGCTAGAATTAGGCAATATCTCAAATTAACTCCAAATTACAAATATAACAATTCGCAACCTTGGGTTATACGACTTGGTCTGAGTGACGCGGACCGTCGTATCTCGCGGTATTGCGAGC
>NZ_JBFULQ010000573.1:0-3356 GCF_054049815.1 Mesorhizobium sp. P5_C1
CCGGCATCATCATGAGTGCGTTGTTGCGCAACTCCGGCGTGGGATCTCTGGACCGCTGAATGATGCTGACCCGGTTAGCGACGGTGAGTTCTCGGCGCTCCGACGGGAGCGACCAAGCGCTTGAGAAAATCCCTCCCGGCATCGGCTATCAGCACACATGCGCGGATCGTCGCGGTCCGGAGATCGAACGAGCGGACCATTGATTCTCGGCCAGCCCGCTGCTTCTCAAGATAGCGCGCGAGTGCAATTTCGTGGCGTTGCGGCGCAACCGCATTCCACAGCCGCGGGTTCTGCCCGGCATCATCATGCCAGATGGGCCACTCGTTCGGGTGCAGCATAGCATCCTCCTCCTGAGACAAGGGCTGCCTCGTCCGGGCAATCTCCTCCGCCGCCCGTGAGAAATGCGTTGGAACCAGCGTGATGAATTCGTGAAAAGCGTCACGCCGGCAAAATCGCGATTGAAATAGGGGCAGGTAGGGGAAATGATCGCCGGCGGGAGCTATGGCTGTGGCGGATTCGATGACGCACCCTCATCTCTGTCTGCTTGGTGGTTTCGATTTTGCCAGCGATGCAGCGACGGTTCCGCTCCTCGGCCGCAAGGCGCGTGCCATGATAGCTTACCTGGCCCTCCAGTCCGGACGCTCGCAATCGCGCGAGAAACTCGCTTCCCTTCTGTGGGGCTGCAACAGCGAGTCCCAGGCCCGGACGAACCTGCGGCAGGCCTTGTCTGCCGTCAGGAAGGCCACTCACGCATCAGGGGGCGGGAGGTTCCTCACCGAGGGCGACACCATCAGCCTCAATCTCGACGATCTCGATTTCGATGTCGCGCGGTTCGAGGCGCTGGCTGCTGGCTCCGCCCCCGAGCAGCTCGAGCAGGCGCTTGCTGTCTATCGTGGCGACCTCCTCGACGGCTTCGATCTCAAGGAGGAGCCGTTCGAAGACTGGTTGAGGTTCGAGCGCGAGCGATTGAGGGCAATCTCCATAGCTGTGCTGGAGAAGCTCGTCGCACACCATTCCGCGACAAGCGATCTTGCATCATGCGTGCGGGCGGCTACGCGCTTGCTGGCTTTTGAACCCCTGCGGGAAGACATTCACCGCGCCTTGATGCGGGCCTATGCAGCCCAGGGTCGCGTCAACCTCGCCCTGAAGCAATATGAGCGCTGCCGCGATGCCCTGCAGCGACAGCTCGACTTGCGGCCCGAGCCCGAAACCCGAAAGCTGTATGACGACCTTCGGGGGCGCCGCATCACACCGGACTCGGCTTTTCCAGCGCCCGGAGTTTCACCTTCGCAACAGACGCGATCCCAAGCCGATAGGCGTCCGGATTTCTCTGGCCAGCCCATCAGCCCGCCGACGCACTACGTCAAGTCGGCAGGGATCAACATCGCTTATCAGGTGACCGGCGACGGGCCGATCGACCTGATTTATGTGCCCGGATGGGTCTCCAACCTCGACCTTTCCTGGTCGTCGCCGCGGCTGGCGCATGTGCTCCGGCGCCTCGGCAGCTTCTGCCGCCTGATCCGTATGGATAAGCGCGGCACGGGGCTGTCCGACCGCAATGTCGGTCTGCCGACGATGGAAGAGCGGATGGAGGACGTGCGGGCAGTGCTGGATGCGGTCGGCTCGAAGCGCACGGTTCTCTTCGGCAGCTCCGAGGGCGGCCCCATGTGCATGTTGTTCGCGGCGACCTATCCCGAGCGCACGGCGGCGCTCGTGCTCAACGGAGCCTATGCCAGCGGCAGATGGTCGAAGGATTATCCCTGGGCGAGAACAAGCGAGCAGGTGGAACAAGATCTAACAGTCGTCGAGAGAGAGTGGGGAGAGCCGGCGGACATGAGCAACGCCGCGCCCAGCCTGATGAACGACAGTTTCGAGAGAGAATGGTTCGCCGCCTACCTCAGGAATTCAGCCTCTCCCGCCGACGCCATAGCGCTCTGGCGCTGGGGAACCGAAATCGACGTTCGCGACATTCTGCCGGCCATTCACGTTCCGACGCTCATCGCTCAGACGACGGGCGACCGCTGGGTAAAGCGGGAAGAAGGACGCTACCTGGCAACGCATATCGAAGGTGCCCGATACATCGAGCTTGCCGGCCGGGACCACGTGATCTGGGGGGAGAATTCCGATCGCCTCGTGGACGAGATCCAGGCTTTTGTCACCGGCGCTTTGCCGGCGGTGCCGGGCAAGCGGCTCCTGGTGTCGGTGCTGTCCGTAGAGATAGAAGGCCCTTCCTCTGGTTCGGGCACGGATCTGATTGAGCGACACGCCGAAGAGATCCGTAGCGATCTGCTCGGCGCCGAAGGCAGGCGGATCAGACGCACGGCAAGCGGATTTGTCGCCGTGTTCCAAGGCCCGACGCGATCGATCCAGTGCGCGATCGCGATCCGTCAACGCCTGAAGCAATCCGGTCTCGATGTCCGCTCGGCAGTCCATACCGGCGAATGCGAGGAGCGCGGCGATGATTTCACCGGGATGGCGATCGAGCTGTCATCGCGGCTGCTCGATCATGCGCGGCCAGGCGAGATCATTGCCTCGCGGACGGTTCGTGATCTCGTGGTCGGCTCCGGCCTGATGTTTGAAGAGCGCGGCGATACGGAACTTGCCGGGCTTCCCGGGAGCTTGCAGCTTTTCTCCGTCGGTGGGCCAGCCTGACGGCGATGATCCTTGACGCAAGTGGCTCGCGCACCTGACTCGTGGTATCGTCGTTGCGGGAGACGGCGGACGCGCCGTGAGTGCCCGCCCGCTCCCACAATGGGAGGAAAAAATGGCTTACTACGTATTGCTCTCAAATTTCACAGATCAAGGTATCAGGAGCATAAAGGATACCCAGAAGCGCGCGGAGGCCTTCAAGGCGATGGCCAGCAAGAACGGCATCAAGGTTCACACCTTGTTGTGGACGCTTGGCCAGCATGATGTCGTGGCGATTGCAGAAGCCGACGACGACATTGCTGCGACCGCACTAGCCTTGTCGATCGCATCGCTAGGCAACATCAGAACCCAGACATTGAGAGCGTTCGACGCCGCGGATATGGCCAAGATAATGGCAAAGATGGCCTGACCGCCACTCTGCCGTGAACGGGCGATCGAAGCCCGCTGGCGAGGGGAGCGGCGGCCTCGCTCATATCCTTGAAGCGAAAACCCTGGGACGAGGCCAGGGTTTTTTATGATTGCGGTTCAACTCGATATTTTGGTCAAATCGCAACCTTAGCCAGCCACATAGCGGCTACCTTGAAGCCGTTGCCGTTCGGATTGCGGGTCGTACTTGAAGCTGCGAAGATTGGGCGTTCGCTTAGCGATGTACTGGAAGGCATCTTATGCCAGTTGTTCGGGTGGAGCGGCGGCTCGCTGCGATCATG
>NZ_JBFULQ010000574.1:0-3351 GCF_054049815.1 Mesorhizobium sp. P5_C1
GCGCCATTGGCGGGGATCCATACCCTTCGGCATGCCGAGAGGCTGCAGGATGGGCTTGTGCGCGTTCATGACAAGCCCCTATCGTGGTTTTCATAGTAGATGCCGAGGCCAGTTGAGGCCGGCCAGACGTGTGCCTTCCACAAGGCACGTGGATGGTCAGAGTGGCTGATGTCGGTCAACCAGTCATCCATTGCCTCGGCAAGTTCCCGAGCGAGGCGGTTGACCCGCTGGACCGGCAATTCGCGCGGCAGGACGGGCGACGCCGACGCCGCTGAAGCAATGGCCGGAACGGAGGCGATTGCTCCAACAAATAGGGCGCGACGGGAGAGTCTCCCGAGGATTGGGCTTTCAGGCTGGTCAGAAAAGCGGTGCATAATCCGGTCTCCTTCGGTTGCATTTTCCTTGGGAAACGCATTGGGAAGGAGGCAAAGGACGTCGACAAATACCCTACAAAATCAGCCTGTTATGCGAGAAATCTGGCGGAGAGAGCGGGATTCGAACCCGCGTTACGGTCTCCCGTAAACACACTTTCCAGGCGTGCGCCTTCAACCACTCGGCCACCTCTCCGTCCATGCATGTCGCGCCGGCCGGTTTCGCCGCGCGGGTTGGGGAGATGCACCTCCCTTGGGACTATGGCGTGGAACTCCGCGCCGGCGCCGCCAACCAGCGAACGCCTCTCCCCTGCACCTGAGCCGTCGAAGCAACAGGCGCGGGGCTCATCTAGTCGATCCGGCGCCGAATGCCAAGCCATAACGGCAGTCTATTCGCTTTGCCGGCCACACAGCGTTTCGCGAGCCTGCCGGCGCCCCCGTTTTGAGGCGCCGCCACCCGAATGATGTGCACAGGCAAGGCCGCAAGGCTGGCGGCGCTTGACTTCGCCCGGGGTCGCCTGTCTCGTGGTGGAAAGACTTTGCGGGGGCATCGTCCGGACATGACATCGAGCAATGGACAGACGCCAGCGAGGCGACCGGACAGCGGCCTGTCCTTCGTGCCGCCGGGATGGCTCGTCTTCGTCATGGCATGGTCGGTCTACGGCCTGATCTCCGGCTGGCGACTGGTCGGCGACTACGGCCTGCCGGACAGGGTCTTCTATCTCGTCCATAGCGGGCTCGCCGTCGACATCATCACCATCCTGTGGGGGCTTTATCTGCTCGGCCTCGCCTTCGGCCGCTCCGCCCGCTTCCCGCGTCATTTCACCATCTGGCAGATCGCCACCATCATCTGGCTGCTGGCGAGGCAGGCCTATGTGCTGACGATTTCCGATTTCGTCTTCTCAGGCCAGGCGCTTGTGGTCACAGCTGCCGAGATCGCCATCGGGGTTCTCTGCATTTATCTGCTGCGCCGCGGTTCCGAAGCCGGGACCGTCTACGCCAATCCTGAAACCGAAAGCCCGCCTGTCTTCGTCTCGGTTGTCGCCGCCCTGCTCGGCATCATCCTCGGCGCTGTCATCGGCGCCGTGGGTGGATTCTTCGCCGGCTCGGTGATTGCCGATGCCACCGACATGAGCTGCTTCGAGGGCGCCTGCGGCTATTTTGCCGTGTTCATCGGCATGGCCGGGCTGGTCGTCGGCGCCATCGCTGGTGGCCTTTTCGCCGTCTGGCGCGTCCATCGGCGCAAACGCAAGCCGGCGGCATAGGCCGGACTTCAAATTCGCGTATGGCGATTGCGAACCTGGCACGCGCATTCTATCTCTCGTTTGAAACCGGACGACCCTCGGCAGGAGCTTGAGGACTGGCCGGAAGGAAAAGGTTCCTGAATGTTTCGCTTGCTCTTTCGTCTTGCCTCGATGGTCGCGCTGTCGATTTCCGTCATCATGGCGGTGCTCGACGCGACGCGCACCGTGGCGGCTTCGGCGCTGGTGCTGACCCCGCTCAACGCCAGTTGGCTGGCGGTCTCGCCCGACACGCGGGCCGCCTTCGAAACCTTGGTGCGAACCAAGGCCGGTCCGCTGCTGTGGGACGTCGCCATCGCCTGGGTGCTCAACCAGCCGGGCTTCGCCGTGTTCGCGGTGCTGGCCCTCCTGCTCTATGCGATCGGCTACAGGCGGCAGCGACGCCCTGGACAGTTCGCCGCCACCTAGAGCAATTCCAGGAAAAGTGTGAAACGGTTTTCCGTCCGGAATTGCGTCAAAACAAAGAGATATAGGGGCGGACCCAAAAGCGGGCACCGGTTCTTGGGAAAACCCGATGCTCGAACGATAGACCACTTCTTGTGTCCCACCATCGGAGACCGCGCATGTTCTTTCTCAGCGACATGCTGAACAAGAAGCTCAATCTGCCGAAGCCGTCCGAGGCGTTGCCGGGCCGCGCCCGGGCGATCCCGACGACTTCCAGGCATCAGGTCCTGAAAAAGCCTCTCAAGGGTCCCTATCCCGAGGGCTTTGAGTGGGCGCTGTTCGGGCTCGGCTGTTTCTGGGGCGCGGAGCGGTTGTTCTGGCAGCTCGAAGGCGTCTGGGTCACTGCGGTCGGCTATGCCGGCGGCATCACGCCCAATCCGACCCATCAGGAAACCTGCACCGGCCTTACCGGCCATGCCGAAGTGGTTCTGGTCGTCTACGACCCCAAAATCGTCTCCTATGCCGCGCTTCTGAAGCTGTTCTGGGAAAGCCACGACCCGACGCAAGGCATGCGCCAGGGCAAGGATGTCGGCACCACCTACCGCTCCGCGATCTACACATTCGGGGATGCGCAATTACGGGCCGCGAGCGCCTCGCGCGATGCCTACGAAACTGCTTTGCGCGCGGCCGGCCATAGCAGAATCACCACAGAGATCGCGCCGGCGCCTGAATTCTACTTCGCCGAAGGCGACCACCAGCAATATCTCGCGAAGAACCCCCACGGCACTTGCAACCTCAAGGGCACCGGCATCTCTTGGATCCCGGCTGCCATCTCCGCCTGACGCCCTTGGCGCAAGGATCGAGCCGCAGTGCGGCTTGCCCGCGCCATGCTTTTCCAAAAGGTCAAAATTCCGCGTGAATTTTGTTTCGGGCCGTGCCAGATTGCCGCCGAGCGGGAGGGGAATACACTCCTGGCTGATGTCGTATGCCTGCCGAAGAACCGGGCCGGCATGCGGCGCGTAACGGAAAAAATAACCGACAGGGTGTGGATCACATGAAACGTATCGTTCTCGGCCTCCTGGCCGCAACCGCAATGGTTCTTCCGGCTTTCGCCGCGGATGTCCAGCCGGCCATCCTCTATGATCTCGGCGGCAAGTTCGACAAATCCTTCAACGAGGCTGCCTTTCATGGCGCCGAGAAATTCAAGACCGAGACCGGCGTCGCCTATGTCGAGTTCGAAGTGTCCAACGCCTCGCAGCGCGAGCAGGCGCCGGCGAAGCGGCGCAGCGCCTGCT
>NZ_JBFULQ010000575.1:0-3351 GCF_054049815.1 Mesorhizobium sp. P5_C1
CGACGGCAACGACCACATCATCTACGAGACGGATACCGGCTGGCTCTATTATGACAGCAACGGCAGTGCGGCTGGCGGCTCAACCCATTTCGCCACGCTGGCCGCAAACCTTGCGCTCACCAACGCCGATTTCGTGGTGATTTAGCCAGGTAGATTTTCACGCTCGCACAGCCAAATGAAATCGGCTGTAAATGATCGTCACCGGACAAGGGTTGAACCCAGACGGTCGCCAACACAAGGCTATCAGGTCGCCTGCGCCAGCAGCGCCTCGACCTCCTGCAGCGTCGGCATGGACGGCGCGGTGCCGGGTCGCGTCACGGAAATGCCGGCAACCGCGCAGGCAAACCGCACCGCCTGCAGCGGCTCGACACCGCGAGACAGCGCTGCGGCGAGGCCTCCGTTGAAGGCGTCGCCCGCCCCCGTGGTCTCGACAACCGGCCCCGCACCAACAGCAGGAACATGGTCGGAGCGGTTCTTGGAGTGCAAAAGCGCGCCCTTGTCACCAAGCGTGACGATGACCGTGCCGACGCCCTTTTCGATCAGGCTTGCGGCGGCGGCGCGCGCCTCATCGAGCGAGGAGACCTTCATCCCGGTCAATTCCTCCGTCTCCGTCTCGTTGGGCGTGAGATAGTCGCACAGCGTGTAGATGCGGTCAGGAAGTTTTGCCGCCGGGGCCGGGTTGAGGATGGTCGTCACCCCTGCCCCGCGCGCGATCTCCAGCGCCCGCAGCGCGGCATCGATCGGTTGTTCGAGCTGGGTGACGAAGACGCCCGCGCTGCTGATCAGCGTGGCATTGGCTTCAATATCGGCCGGCGAAATCAGCATCGCCGCGCCGGGACTGACGATGATGGCGTTGTTGCCGGTCGTCTCCTCGACGAAGATGTAGGCAGCGCCGGTATAGCTTTCCGGCGTGTCGATGACGGCATCCTTGACGCCCGCGCCGGCCCAGGTCTGCCTCGCCATGTCGGCGAAGGGATCGACGCCGAGGCGGGTGAGGAAGGTGACGTCGGCGCCGAGCTTGCCGGCGGCCACCGCCTGGTTCGAGCCCTTGCCGCCCGGCCCCAGCTTGAACGAGTTGCCGAGGATCGTCTCGCCCATGCGTGGCTGGCGATCAGCGCGGTAGGCGGTGTCGGCGACGAACACGCCAAGGATGACGACAGGCTTGCCCGAAACCATGCCGCTACTCCGCATCCGGCGGCACAACGCCCTTGCGGAAGGCGAAGCAGCCATAGAAGCGGCGCTCACCGGTCTGGATGACGCAATAAGCCTGCTTGGCGCGCTCGTAGAAAGCGTAGCGCTCGACCGCGATCATCGGCCACGATTTGCCTTCGGCCTTGTCGATTTCCTTCTGCACTTCCTTCTGCACGGGCGGGATCTCGTCGGGCTTGCCGACGATCTCCATGCGCGCCGCGGCATCGTCGACGAACGTGTCCAGCGGGTAGAGCGACAGCACGGCCTTGGCCACGTCGGCGGCCGGCGCATCGATGCGCAGCAGGCGGCCCAGCGCCGTCTGGCGCGCCACCGAATCGGCCGGAAAATTGGTGTCGGCGATGATCAAATCATCGCCATGGCCCATCGCCCGCAATGCCTGCAGCACGTCGGCATTGAGCAACGGATTGATCCCTTTGAGCATGGTATTCCTCGTGAAGTCGGTTGGAGATCAGAGACGCTTGCCGGTCTCGGCGTCGAAGAGATGGATCTGGTCGAGCCGTGGCTTCAAGGTAAGCGTGTCGCCCGGCTTGAAGTCGTGGCGTTCGCGAAACAGTGCCACCATCTCACCCTCGCCGAAGCGCAGGAACACCAGCGTTTCCGAGCCCGTCGGCTCGACCACCGAAATCCTCGCCGGCACGCCATCGGGATGGATCTCGAGATGCTCCGGCCGCACGCCGTAGACGACGGCTTGCCCGTCCTTCGCGGCGTTGTCCGATGCAATCGGGAACAGTGAGCCTGATATCTCGACGCCGGCCTTGCCACCCTTGCGCATAGTGCCCTTGAGCAGGTTCATCGAAGGCGAGCCGATGAAGCCGGCGACGAAAAGATTGGCCGGCCGGTCGAACAGTTCCAGCGGCGCGCCGACCTGCTCGATGCGGCCGTCGCGCATGACGACGATCTTGTCGGCCATTGTCATGGCCTCGATCTGGTCGTGGGTGACGTAGATGGTGGTGGTCTTCAGCCGCTGGTGCAATTCCTTGATCTCGGTGCGCATCTGAACGCGCAGCTTGGCGTCGAGGTTGGACAGCGGCTCGTCAAACAGGAACACCTGCGGATTGCGCACGATGGCGCGGCCCATCGCCACGCGCTGGCGCTGGCCGCCTGAGAGCTGCCGGGGATAGCGCTTCAGGTAGGGATTGAGGTCGAGGATGTCGGCGGCGCGCTYGACCCGCTCGGCGACCACGGCTGGATCGGTTTTCCGCAGCTTGAGCGCAAAGGCCATGTTCTGCTCGACCGTCTTGTGCGGATAGAGCGCGTAGTTCTGGAACACCATGGCGATGTCGCGCTTGGCCGGCGGCAAATGATTGACGATGCGGTCGCCGATGGCGATCGTGCCCCCGGAGACGGTCTCCAGCCCGGCCACCATCCTGAGCAGCGTGGACTTGCCGCAACCCGAAGGACCAACCAGCACCACGAACTGTCCGTCAGCGATATCGACGCTGACTTCGTGCAGAACCTTGACGGTTCCAAACGCCTTGGCCACCTTGCTGATTGCGACTTGCGCCATATCTCCCCCATCGGCTCCACTGCCGTAGGCGCAGAAGCTAACCAACGCAATCGGTCAGGGCAAGTCAGTCTCTTATAGATAAAAACCTACCCTCGTTGACACGGCGTTTGGTTGTGAGAATAGTGACGAGTGCTGGTCCAAAGTCGGAACCAGATCCGCAATCGGAGCTTCAATCGACGCAGGGTGGGGTCCTGCTAATTCGTTTCCGAGCCGGACGTATCGCTGGCGCTCCAGCGACCGACAGAATGGCCACATCCATTCACACTGATTTCTGGGAGGAATAGTCGATGAGAACAGGTCTTTACGATAAACTGGTGCGTGCCGGCGCCACAAGGCGCGACATCTTGAAGGGCGCGGCCAGCATGGCTGCGATTGCGGCCGCATCCGGCGCCGGGCTCGGCGCTTTCACCCGGCCGGCTTCCGCCGCAAGCGAACTGCGCTCCAAAATCCTGCAGATCCCCGGCGTGGGCAAAGGTCAGCCGACCGACGCCGACTTCYAGAAGGTCGGTGAACTCTGCCTCGAGGCGACCAAGGCCAACGTCAAGGAAGGCGAATTCGCCGGTGTCGAGCTGACCTTCATGGGTCTCAACAACCAGAACCTGCACAATGTGCTGTTCCGCGGCTTCCTGAAG
>NZ_JBFULQ010000576.1:0-3343 GCF_054049815.1 Mesorhizobium sp. P5_C1
GATCAATCTTGCCGCCATCCTCGAGAATGGCGATCTGCCGGCGTGCCTCATAATCGATGGCTTGGCCGATGAAGCGGATCGAGTTGACGTTCTTGATCTCGCAGCGCGTGCCGAACTCTCCGCCCGGCTTGCGCACCGAGACGTTGACGTCGGCGCGCATCGAGCCTTCATCCATGTTGCCGTCGCAGGTGCCGAGATAGCGCACGATGGTGCGCAGCTTGGTGACATAGGCCTTGGCTTCATCGGCCGAGCGCATGTCCGGCTTGGAGACGATCTCCATCAGCGCCACGCCGGAGCGGTTGAGGTCGACATAGGACATGGTCGGATGCTGGTCGTGCATCGACTTGCCGGCATCCTGCTCCAGGTGCAGCCGCTCGATGCCGACCTCGATGTCCTCGAACTCGCCCTGACGATCCGGACCGACCGAGACGATCACGGTGCCCTCGCCGACGATCGGCTGCTTGAACTGCGAGATCTGATAGCCCTGCGGCAGATCCGGATAGAAGTAATTCTTCCGGTCGAAGACGGACTTGTGGTTGATCTGCGCCTTCAGGCCAAGGCCGGTGCGGATCGCCTGCTTGACGCATTCCTCGTTGATGACAGGCAGCATGCCCGGCATGGCCGCATCGACGAGGCTGACATTGGCATTGGGCGCAGCACCGAAAGCGGTCGAGGCGCCGGAAAACAGCTTTGCCTCCGAGGTGATCTGAGCGTGGACCTCGAGCCCGATGATGATCTCCCAGTCGCCGGTGGCGCCGGGGATCAGGCGTTTTGCATCGGGGGTACGGGTGTCGATGAGGGTCATGATGGCCTGCGACTTGCGGTGACTGAACTCACATTTGAACGTGAATTTCACGTCGAACGTGGAAGTCATTCGCTAGTGCAAACCGCCAAAAGAGACAAGCGTAAAGCCACGGCCTGGCCTTTTCAGCCGCCTCGAACCCGAGCGGGATCGACCACAGCCAGACCTCGGCTCCGCCGGTCGGTTCGCCGGCCGGCGGTTTCCGTTCACCGCTCAAGCGGTGGCGATGTAGGCCCTGATCTCGTCGGCCTCGCGCTCGACGTCCTCGATACGGCGCTTGACCACGTCGCCGATGGACACGATGCCATCGAGCATACCGTCCTTTTCCACCGGCAGATGGCGGAAGCGGCCCTTGGTCATGATCTCCATCACCTCGTTGACGGTGTGGTTCTCATTGCAGATCTTCACCTTCGGCGTCATCGCCGAGCGCACGGCGATATCGAGCGCGGCTCCACCTTCCCTGGCGACCACCCGCACGATGTCGCGCTCCGAAAGAATGCCGACGATCTTGCGATCGCCATTGGTGATGACCAGCGCGCCAATCTTGTGTTCGGCCAGGATGCGGATGGCTTCGCTCAGCTTTTCGTTCGGCCCGAGCGTCAACACGTCATGGCCTTTCTTCTCGAGAATTGCCTTAACCGTCATGGCGTCCTCCTCCTCTGCTTTGCCTGCCGGTTCCTGCCCTGACCGGCTTCACATAAGAGTGAACATGGTGCGCCGTCATCGGTTGCATTTCAAGTGCGGCGGTCGGTGGTGTCCCATTCAGGCGCCTGCCATGGTCGGTCGAACCAGCGCAGGCCGAAGAAGCCGGCGACAAAGCCGCCAATATGGGCCTCCCAGGCTATCTGGCCGTCAATTCCGGGGGCAAAGCCGAGAAGGCCAGTGGCGAGGTTGATGATCATCCACACGGCTAGGAAGATCACGACGCCGCGCGAGCGCAGGACGATGGCGATTGGCAGCACGGGGCCGGCGAAGGCAGCCTTGCCGGCCGACGAGCGCTGGGTGTGGAAACCGAAACGCGCGGCAGCGCCCATCATGCCGGAAATAGCGCCCGATGCCCCGACCAGCGGCGCTTCTCCGTACGGATGCATGGCCCAGAAAAGCGCAACCGAAGCCAGCCCGGTCACGGCAAAGAACAGCGAAAACCGGAGCGGCCCCAGGCGATTTGCCAATGGAGAACCGAAAGCGGCGAGCCAGACCATGTTGATGGCAATATGGGCAAAGCTGCCATGCAGGAAGGCGTAGGTGAACGGGCGGGTGAAAAGGAACCAGTCGAAGCCGTATTTGCCGGTGTAGAGAACAGGGATGAAGGCCCCGTCGTAGAGCAGCGTCAGTTGCTGTTCCTGGGTTAGCACGTACTGCTGCAACAGGTAGACGACCGCGCATATGCCCATCACCGCCAGGACGACAGGTGGCAGATTGAACACCGGCTCTCGCCGTTGTTCGGCTCCATCCTCGATCGGCTCGATTTCCGAGGGGCCTTCCGGTTCGCTCATATGAAATTGCACTCAAACAGGGATTCGGGTTCGAGCATCTAGATCACCCCCGAACGAACCGCAAACGGCGAATCGCCTCATCGCGAATCAAAAAAAAGCCGCTCAAGGTTTCCCTTGAACGGCCGGTCGAGCCCCCTGCTCCCCCTAAAACTCTTAACTGAAGTGCTGCCGATCGTCGCGAAACGACCGCTTCTGGAGTGGTTTTTGTGTGCCATAGGGCCCGCCTCGCTGCAACGTCAACCAGTTGTTAACCTTAACGGCCCCGACCCGTGAACAAGTGTTAACGACGCTGGCACGCTTCCTGCTCCGCAACGCATGTAGGTCATCGGAGGGCGCCYTTTCTGTTCACCGATGGGACATCAGACGACAGATTGCGCGGAGCAGAATAGCATGAACCAGAACGGATCGATCACGCTGTTCCAATATTGGAACCGCCTGCGTGACGGACGCCCCGCCCCGAAGCGTTCGGAGGTCGAGCCGGCCGACATCAAGTCGCTGCTGGCCGATACGTTCATCCTGGAAAGGGACACGCGCGGACAAGCCGTCTTCCGGCTCGCCGGCACCAGGCTTTGCGCCTATTATGGCCGCGAACTCAAGGGGTTCTCCTTTCCGTCGCTGTGGCGCGAGAAGGATCAGCGGCTCGTCTCGAGGCTGATTCATGGCGTCTTCGACCAGAAGTCGGTCGTGCTCATCGCCTTCGAGGGTTTCAGCCGCAACGGCCGTACCAACAAGTTCGAACTGCTTGCCTTGCCGCTTGACGGCGGTGTTGAAAATCCGCGCTGCCTGGGCGTGATCAGTGCCGTGGAGAAGCCCTTCTGGCTGGGTGCCGATCCGATCACCGACGCGTTGATCGATTCGATTCGCGTCATCGATCCGGAGAAGGAGCTTCTCAACAACCGTCCGGCGATCGATGTTCCTTCGCTGGTTCCGGATGAACTCGCGGCACCCGAGACGATATCGGCGCTTGGCCGCGCGCGCCGCATCCGCCATCTCGTCGTCTTCGATGGCGGACGCGAGGAATAGGGGCCAAATCTCGCCGCAACGG
>NZ_JBFULQ010000577.1:0-3331 GCF_054049815.1 Mesorhizobium sp. P5_C1
GTCAACGATATCGCGACCTAGGCAAGCGTCGCCGACGGCCGATACCAGTTGCAGGGGCGATCTCTTGCGCTGGCTGGCGATAAAAACCTGGCGTGAATGTCACACTGGCGGATCCTGACTCGTCATGAGGTCGGCACCAACAGAAGGAAGCCAATCATGACCGCAAAACTTGATCTCTTCGCCGCTGCCCCCTCGCTGATGAAGGAATGGCAGCGCGCATCCTTCGCCATTTCCTCCAGCCTCGAGCCCAGCCTGGCCGAGCTTGTGAAGATCCGTGCATCCCAGATCAATGGCTGCGCCAATTGCCTCAACATGCACACGGTGTTTGCACGCGAGGACGGCGAAACCGAGCAGCGCATCTACCTGCTGTCGGCGTGGCGCGAGGCGCCTTGCTACACCGACCGCGAACGCGCCGCGCTCGGCTGGACCGAGGCGCTGACGCGGATTTGCGAAGGTCATACGCACGAAAGCGCCTATGAGGCCCTTGAGGCCGAATTCACGCCGGAAGAGCAGGTCAAGCTCACCTTGATGATCAATGTGATCAACGGCTACAACCGCCTTGCGGTTGGGTTCGGTGGCTGGGCCGATCCGGCGGCGATAAGATCCGCGGCCAAGGCGGCAGCCGCCTGATGACAGGCGCAGGGACCGAGCACGCGGCGGCGGCCTTCGATCCGCTGCGTCCGACGCTGATGCGCGTCGCCTACCGCATGCTTGGGTCCGTGGCGGATGCCGAGGATGTCGTGCAGGAGGCGTTCATCCGCTGGATGAGGGCCGACCGCGGCGAGGTGCGTGAGCCCGCGGCATTCCTGCGCCGCACCGTCACGCGGCTTTGTCTCGACCAGCTCAAATCCGCGCGCCGCCAGCGCGAGACCTATGTCGGTCCCTGGCTTCCCGATCCCGTCGTGGATGAGGACGAAGTGGATGACGTCACCCTGCCAATGATGCTGGTGCTGGAACGTCTTTCGCCGCTCGAACGGGCGGCCTTTCTGCTGCACGATGTGTTCGGGCTGGGATTTGAGGAGGTCGCGGCCGCCATCCAGCGCGAACCCGCTGCCTGCCGCCAGCTTGCTGCCCGCGCGCGCGCCCATGTCCGCCAGGCGAGACCGCGTTTCAAGGTGGAAAAGCAACGCGGCCTCGAGCTCGCCGAGGCCTTCTTCGCCGCCTCGCGCAGCGGCGACATGAAGGCGCTTGGCGCGATGCTGTCGGCCGATGTCAGCGCCCATGCCGATGGCGGCGGGAAGCGCCCGGCAGCCACGGAAGTGGTCCTGGGGTTCGATGCCGTGATGCAGCAATACGCGCGTGTGGCGGAATGGCTGCAGAAGAACGGCTCGACGCTTGTTCGTGTCGGTTTCGTCAACGGACTGCCCGGCTTCATCACGCTGGAAGCCGATGGCGAACTGCAGACGACCGCACTCGACATCGAGGACGGTAAGATCGCGGCAATCTATGTGGTGCGCAACCCCGACAAGCTCAGGCACTTGCATTAAAGCGCGTCGCGTTGAAACGGATTCAGGCGACGCGCATTAACCCTTGGCTTCGACCAGGATCACCAGCGATTCCGGTACCACGCCATCGTAGACCATCGCGTCAGCGGCTTTCTGGCTCTGCATCATTGTCGCAAGGGCATCCATGTCCGGGACGTCCATCATCAGGGCCACTCGTTTCGGATTCTGCGGATCGACGAACGTGCGGATGTTGGTGATCCCAAGGGCGCCGAAAAGCTCCTTGCGCTTGGGTGAACTGAGCCAGTGCTTGCTGTCCTTCGTGATGTTGTGATGGCCAATTACGGTTGGCATGGCATCCTCCCCAAGGCGACGCCGGCGGTCGATATCGCCCGCCTGTTGTGCGATCCACCTGTTCAGCCAGTCAGCGCCGTTTCCTCCGGGCTGTCAATTAGCTGTTGCTGATGGATGTGCGGTGATGCCGCTTTCGGGGCGCTCAAAGTTCGAGGCAGACCTTGCCGAAATGCCGTTGGGATTCGTAGTGCGTGAAGGCACCAGCGATGTCCTCAAGCGCCAAACTGCGGTCGATGATGGGCTTCAGACGGTTGACCTCTATGGCCCGGATCATATCCTCCTGGTCCGCCCTGCTGCCGATCGAGATCCCGCYGATGCGGAGCTGGTTCGAAAACAGGGCCGGGATCGACACTTGCGCCGCAAAGCCGGTGAGGACGCCGATCAGGGCGATGTGCCCGCCCGTCCGGCAGGCCGCTATCGACTGCGTGAGCGTTGCGGGRCCGCCGACCTCGATCACGTGATCGACGCCGCGGCCGTCCGTCAAATCCCAGGCCTTTTGGCCCCAGTCCGGCACGGCCTTGTAGTTGATGACGGCGTCGGCGCCGAGGCGCCCGAGCCTTTCCAGCTTCTGCTCGTCGGAAGACGTGGCGATAACCCTGGCGCCGGCGGCTTTGGCAAATTGCAACGCGAACAGCGATACGCTGCCTGTGCCGAGGACCAGCACGGTGTCGCCGGGTTTCACCTTGCCGCACACAACCAGGCCGCGCCAGGCGGTGACGCCGGTGCAGGTGAGCGTTGCCGCCTCCACATGCGTGTAGCCCACCGGGGCCTTGGTGAAGGCGTGTGCCGGCATGCACACATATTCGCTTGCAAAGCCGTCGAAACTTTCTCCCGGTATGTCGCGCCTGGTCGCAGGCGTCATGTCACCGCCCAGCCACGATGGGTAGAAGGTGCTGACGACGCTGTCTCCAGCTTTGAACRCATCGACATCGTCGCCGACTTCGATCACCTCGCCCGCGCCATCGGACAGCGGAACGCGGCCGTCGGCGAGCGGCATCTTGCCTTGAACGACGAAATCGTCACGCAGGTTCAACGAGCAGGCCCGGATTCTGACCAGCACTTCGCCCGATCCTGGCTGGGGACGGTCTTCCTCCACCAGTTCGAGGTTGCCCAAGCCACCCGGCGCTCTCAGCCTGACCAGTTTCATTGCCGGACCGGCCGGCCAGACATCACCCTCAGCCAGGGCGTCAGATGGAAGGCACTCATCAGGAGATACATCGCGGCCATTCCGGTGAACGGCGAGGTATTGGCGCCCATGCACAGCATGGCCGCATCGCCACCCTGAATGCAGCTGAACAGCGCCATCAGGGCGAAGGTCGGTGCCGCGGCGAGGCACAGCCAGTCGGCGAGGCCAGGGGTGGTCGGGCTTGTGTCTTCAGCAGGGATCGCGCCGCTGGCACCGGTATGGATATCGCTCATGGTCCTTTTCCCTTGATGGTTATGCCTTGGTGCGTGCGACCTGCTCGCCAGGACTTGGGTTCCTCGCCCCCACGAGAGTGGGGGAGAGGTGGCTCGGCGAAGCCGAGACGGAGAGG
>NZ_JBFULQ010000578.1:0-3298 GCF_054049815.1 Mesorhizobium sp. P5_C1
GCTGCAGCGGGCTGCGTCGGAGAGCCCGATGGGCGACGATGACGGCTGGCAGGACGATTTGCGTCAGGTACGTCTCGCACTCGACAAGCTCGGTGCGAAAGAACCCAAAAAGGGCGCTGCCTCGCTCTGAACGCAGAGCTTGCTAACTGGCATTTGCCAATCGATCGCTATTCGCAGACCATGCGAGCTCTCTTGCCGGGCTCGGTGACGTTTCTGCACGTCAGCAGCTTCGTCGGTTCAGACGCGGAGGCTGCTGCGGTCGAGACCCTCGTCCGGTGCTGTCTTGGCGGGGCATGGGTCACGACCCTGCGCTCGGAAAATCGCTGCGGCGGCTGCGGCGCCACCGGAAAGGCGCCGTCTTCAACCTGCTCGTATTCGACACGCGGTGGCGGCCGATCCCAGAAACGCCTGACATCGAGCGGCCTCGGGATGACCACGGTGCCGTCATAGGTGCGCGAGCAGCCGCTGCCGAAAAGCAGCATCAGCCCCATGAAGCAAGGCGAGATCCGTCCAACCATCCGCAATATCCCTTGAAGCTTATATAGCGGCTTCAATCCTGCCGGCAAGCCGGCGGAACAACGCAGGCCGTGTCGACCGAAATATCTAACCGCCCGTTAAGGTTAGCGGATCGTTAATGCTTGTCGGGCACATTCCGGCGACGAACCGCGGGGGAGGGTTCGGCCTTGGTTTTCGGGTGGGACGGCATGGCGGAAGCGGACGACACAATTGGCGCGCGCGGCAAGCGCGGGCCTCGCAAATCGGCAGCGCATGGCGACGCTGCATTACCGTCCCCTGCGGGCAGGGATTCGACCGACACGCTTCGCCAGCTGGTCGAAGCCGGTTCGGACTGGGTCTGGGAGACCGACGCCGAATTGCGCTTCTCCTGGCTGTCGCAAAACTACCAGGCAGCCACCGGCATCGATCCGGCTGATGTGCTTGGCCGGTTCCGCTTCGACTTCCTCGACCAGGTGAACGGCGACCGCAGCGGTGCCGCGCATCTGGCGGATCTGCAGGCGCATCGGCCGTTTCGCGACTTCGTGCATGAGCTGAAAGGCGGCCGCGCCGATTGCCGCTGGATCTTGACGTCGGGCTTTCCAAGGTTCGATGGCGAGGGAGGATTTGCCGGTTATCGCGGCATTGGCCGCAACGTCACGGCGCTGGCCGGCGCCTTCGGGGCCCTGGAGCAGAAGCCTGCGGCGGATAGCGAACCCGTCCAGCATCTTGCCGATCTCGAGCGGACGATGGACGCCATGCACATGGGCGTCGTGCTTCTGGACGCGAGGCTTGATAYGCTGATCGTCAACAAGGCCTATCGCGACCTCTCCAGGATCCCGGACGGTGCCGTGACCGTCGGCGCCCCGTTCAGCCTGTTGATGGAACTCAACCGCCGCAACGGCATCTATGGCGATATCGACGAACAGCAATGGCAGCGCTACCTCGCCACCCGGCTCGAGGAGATCCGCGCCGGCTCCGTTGCGCCACGCGAGTTCCCTCATGCCGACGGCAGGACCATGATGTTCTCGGTCACTGCCCTGTCCGGCGGCAAGCGCCTGCTGACCTACTACGACATAACCGATCTGAAGCTTCGCGACGCCGAAGTCGAGAACGCCAATGCCAGGACCGCGGAGACCTTCGCCAACCTTCGCGCCATGGTCGACCAGATGCCGATCGGTGTCCTCGTCCTCGATGCCGATTTGCGCGCCGAAGTCATCAACCGTGCCTTCTACGATTTCTGGCAGATCGACGCCCGGCGCGCCGAGATCGGCTGCAGCTTCCGCGAGCTGATGGACGCCAGCCGCGACGTCGACCCGTATGGTACCGACGAGGCGACATGGCAGCGGCACATCGCCGATCGCGAGGCGGAAATCAGGGCCGGCACCGCCGGATCGCGACAGTTCCCGCGCAATGACGGCCGCACGCTGATCTCGTCGATGGCGCCGCTGGCCGGCGTCAAGCGGCTGATCTCCTATGTCGACGTCACCGACATGAAGGATCGCGAGGCCGAACTTGCCGACGCGCTGGAGAAAGCGCGGCTGGGGGAAGCGGTGATCAACGCCGTCAAGGATCCGATCTTCGTCAAGGACGACCAGTTGCGGTTTGTGTTCGTCAACGAGGCGTTCGCCGCCTTGTTTGGCCAGACGCCGCAAGCCATGCTTGGCAAGCCCGGCGGCGATTTCGTCTCAGGCAGCAATGTCGCGCTTTTCGAACAGAGCGAACGGGACGTGCTTGCCAGCGGGCGTGCCTACGAAGTCGAAGAAAATTTCGAGGCCGATGGCGCCAGCCGCTCGCGGATCGTCAGGAAGAGCCGCGTCGGCATGGCCAGCGGCCGCAACTACGTCGCCGGCTTCCTGTTCGACATTTCCGACATGAAGCGCCGCGAGACCGAGGCCGAAGATGCGCGCAAGCATCTCGCCAGCGTGCTGGAATCCCTGCCGGCGGCCGTCATCATCTACGATCGCGACGACAAGTTCGTTTTCGCCAACCGCAAGATCCAGGACACGCTGCCGGCTTTGAGACCGGTATGGCAGCCCGGCTGCACACTCCGCGAGGCGCTGGCTCTCGGCCGTTCGAACGGCTATTTCCGCAACAGCGGCGACCCGCAAGTCGACACGCTCTACGACGGCGACACCGATCTCTGGCTGGACGCGATCCTTGCCCGCTATCGCCTGTCCAGTTCCTCGTTCGAACGTCACAACCCAGACGGCCGCTGGTATCAGGTCTACGACATGCGGACCGACGATGGCACGTTCATCGGCGTTCGCGTCGACATCTCCGAGATCAAGAGCCGCGAGAAGGCGCTGCGCGACTCGATGCGCCAGATCGATCTGTTCCGCCACGTGCTGGACGAACTGCCGGTGGCTGCCTTCATCAAGGCGCAGGACCTGAGCATCGAGTTCGTCAACAAGGCCTGGTGCGCGATAACAGGTCTCGCCAAGGAAGAGGTCATCGGCCGCACCGACCGCCAGCTGTTCGGTGGGCAGGATGGCGATAGCTACAGCCATGACGACACCGAGGTGGCCGTGACGGGCGCCGTCAAGGAGGTCGAGGAACCCGTCACCCATCGCGACGGCACGGTCCGGCAATTGATGACGCGCAAGAGCCGCCTGGTGGCGCTGGACGGATCGGTGCATCTGGTCGGTTCGAGCACCGACATCACCGAGGTGAAGGCGCGCGAGCGCGCGCTGGAAGAGAGCATGCGCGAGAACGAGGTGTTCCGCAGCCTGATCGACAACGTGCCGGTGTCGATCTACGCCAAGCGCTCCGATCTCAGGCAGTTCTATGTCAACAAGGGCTGGTG
>NZ_JBFULQ010000579.1:0-3294 GCF_054049815.1 Mesorhizobium sp. P5_C1
GCAAAGGAGTCCTGCCATGACCGCGAAGAAGAAATGGTCGGCCGAGGTGACCGAGCACAGCGACGCTATGGATCTCGAGGACCACGTCTTCGAATCCGATGACGCCAGGAAAATCGCCGCCTCCCTCAAGCGATCCGCCGAACACAGCCTCCGGCGCAAGGCCGAGCCGTTCCAGTCCGCCATGTCGATGCTGAACTTCTACATCAACCGCGCCGGCAAGAATCTGCCCGCTTCGCGCAGACAAGTGCTTGAGAACGCCAAGGACGAGCTTCGAGCCGCCTTCGGGCGGGAGAAAGAGGATTAGCCGCGACCCATTAGGCTCCTAGCGCGAACGGATGACGCCGTCGGTGTTGGCCAACAACTTGCGCACCGCGTTGCGCGCCGCATCCGGTCGCTGCAGGCGGATGTTCCTCTCGATCGCCTCGTGCAGCTTCTGTGCGTGCTGCAAATCATCCAGCTCCCGTGTCGTATAGGCGAACAGGTGGTCGAACGCGGATTCGATGAGCACGCCGAGTGGCACCAAAAGGTCGTTGCCGGATGCCCGCAGGATCGCCAGGTGGAAACGCGTATCGGCACGCGTGCGCTCCTGCAGGCTCGTCGCCTCGCCCATCTCGCGGCAGGCCTGGCTGATCTCGGCCATCTGCTCATCGGTCCGCCGCATGGCGGCAAAGGCGGTCGCTTCCGGCTCGATGATGTGGCGGAACTCCTGCACGGTCTTCAGGAACACCTCGCGATCCGGGGACGTCGCGTACCAGGCGAGCACGTCGCGATCGAGCAGGTTCCAGCGTTCCTTCGGCTCGACCCAGCTGCCGATCTTGGGGCGCGACGCCAACAGGCTCTTGGCCATCAGCATCTTGATCGCTTCGCGCACCGCCGAGCGGCTGACGCTGAAGGTCTCCGACCATTTCGCTTCATTGGGCAGGATGGTGCCGGGCGGGTAGTCGCCGCGCACGATCCTGAGGCCAATCTCGCTGGCCAGCGAAGCATGGACGCTCGAGCCGGGGATGCGCGCCGCGTCTGGTCGGCGAACGCCCGCCGGGCGCTCGCCGGAGGCCGCTTTCGCTGGCGATTTTTCCTTGTTCGGCTTCGCGTCCCGCATAGGCTCCAGAAAGGCCGGATTGCAGGGGCTGTCAAGCGCGGCAAGCGGCTCAGGCGGCAAAGCCGGCCGCTGTGCACAGATCAGCCCGATTGCTCCGACGGATCAGGCCTGCTTGACGTATTTGCGCCAGCTGTGCTCCGGGCGGAAGCCGAGAATATCCCGCGCCTTGCGGTTCGACAGCAGCGTCTCGTATTCGCCGAGGTCGGCCTTGACCGGTACGCTGGGATAGAACCGCTTCAGGAGTTCGGCGGTCGGCAGGTCGGATGAGGTATCGTCATTGGCGGCGTTGAACACCTGATAGCCGAGCCCGTCCTTCTCGATGGCACGCAGGGTGATCTGGCCAAGGTCGCGCGCGTCGACATAGCTCCAGGCGATGCGCTTGCGGAACCCCGGCTCGGCGAACCATTTCGGAAACAGCGAATATTCATGTGGCTCGATGACGTTGCCTATGCGCAGCGCATAGATGTCGATGCCGCTGCGCAGCGCAAAGGCGCGCGCCGTCTTCTCGTTGACGACCTTGGACAGCGCGTAGCTGTCCATCGGATCGACGTCATAATCCTCGTCGAGCGGGAAATACTGGGGATCACGCGGCTCGTTGGCGAACACCAGCCCATAGGTGGTTTCGCTTGAGGCAATCACCACCTTGCGGATGCCGAGCTTCACCGCCGCCTCGATGACATTGTAGGTGCCGAGCGCATTGATGCGGAACACCTCGTTGTCGGTGGTGATCATGATGCGCGGGATGGCGGCGAAATGCACCACCGCATCGACCGGTTGGGCGCGTAGAGACGGGTCGAATTCGTGCAATCCCATATAACTCGACAGCGCGTTGAACACCTGTCCGCTGTCGGTGATGTCGGTGATCAGCGTGCGCACTTTGGGATTGTCGAGCGGCTTKGTGTCGATGTTGAGCACCTGGCAGCCCTGCTCSACMAGATAYTGCACGACATGRCGYCCRGCCTTGCCGCTGCCGCCGGTGAACATGATCCGCTTCGTCATTTTGCTCTCCACATCCGCTGGGATTTATGTGTATTGTCAGACAAAATCGCAATCCGCAACCACCCTCGCCTGCAAAACGGCAGCGCTGATCATCAATCATTGCAACAGGACTTGAAGACATGAACACGACTGCCGCGAGCGAAAAGATCGGCTTCATCGGCCTTGGCCTGATGGGGCACGGGATCGCTAAGAACATCGTCGACAAGGGCTACAGCCTGACCTTTCTCGGCCGCAAGAACCGCAAGCCGGCGGAGGACCTGCTTGGCCGCGGTGCCGCGGAAGTATCGACCTCGCGCGATGTCGGGGCGGCATCGGACATCGTCTTCATCTGCGTCACCGGATCGCGCGAAGTCGAGGCTATCATTCGCGGCCCCGGCGGCCTCAAGGAGGGCTTGAAAAAGGGCGCGGTCGTCGTCGACTGCTCGACCTCCGATCCGGTCTCGACCATTGCACTGGCGGCTGAACTCAAGGCGCTCGGCATCGACTACGTCGACGCGCCGCTGAGCCGCACGCCGAAGGAAGCCTGGGAAGGCACGCTCGACGCCATGGTCGGCGCGCCGGACGCCGTCTTCGCCCGGCTGAAGCCGGTGCTGGAAACCTGGGCCGGCCGCATCGTTCATATCGGCGACACTGGTGACGGCCACCGCATGAAACTGCTCAACAATTTCATCTCGCTCGGCTATGCCGCGATCTATTCCGAGGCGCTGGCGCTGGCGCAGAAGGTCGGCATCTCGCCGCCGCGCTTCGACAGCGTCATCCGCAACGGCCGCATGGATTGCGGCTTCTACCAGACCTTCATGCGCTGGACGCTGGAGGGCGACCGCGACGCCCACAAATTCTCCATCGCCAACGCCTTCAAGGACCTGACCTATCTGGAATCGATGGCCGGCGCGGCCGGCATCGCCAACCCGCTCGGCAACGCCACCAAGAACTCTTTCGCCGGCGCCTTCGCCACCGGCCCCGCCGAGCAATTCGTGCCGATGCTGGCAACCCATATCGGCAAGGTCAACGGCGTCGACCTGATGCCGACCAAGGATGGCAAGAAACAGACGATTTGAGGTGAGAACCTGTCCGCGCAACTGACGAAAAGCCAATTGCTTGGCTTTTCGAGTTTCGAACGGTGAAGGCCGGGTCCGCTTCCGGGCGGAAAAAAGAGCCAGTGGACATCTTAGAGGGAAAGCCCAAAGGGCCGGCGG
>NZ_JBFULQ010000580.1:0-3286 GCF_054049815.1 Mesorhizobium sp. P5_C1
GAGCAAGCACAGGTTCCCATTCGTTTGCGACAAGGCCAAGCGCTTCGCCAAGGTTTGCCTCGATCTCGGCAAACTCCATGTTTGCAAAGCGTTGGCCGGCGTCGGCGATCCATGAACGATCATATCTGCCCTTGCCGAAGCCGGATATGACGGTGAGCCCGGTCCAGGGCGTTGCAATGGTGAACACGTCGAGATCGGGGCGCAGCGTCCTGAGCGCCGGAACCAGTTTCCAGACGTCGCCGGTGTGGAATTGCGTCGTCGGCGGAACCCTTTGCGTCGCCTCTCTAGGGCGGCGGTGTCGTGCACGAGCAGAACCGAGCCGGCGTCGCAGTAGCGTTCAAGGTTCGCAAAATCGCGCAGAACCTGGTCGAAAGTGTGCAGACCGTCGATGAACCCGACACCGACCGGGCGACCGGCAAGCAGGGCGTCCGCTCCACCGCGATCGAAGAAGACGTCACTCGTCTCCGGAAAAATGTGCGTTTGCGCGCCGAGCGCCACCRTGGCGCGCGGATTGGGATCGATGCCTATTGCAAGGGTTGGTGCCTTCACCTTGGAAAGCGACACGCCGTCAAAGACGCCTATCTCCACCACCACGGCGGGCTTCAGCTCTGCGTAAAAACGCTCCAGCCAGTCGTAATAGGAAGGCCCCGACATCCGCGTGCTGGCCAGACCGGCATGGGCACCCACGCTGTCGGCGGCAAGCGCCAGCGCGTTGCGGTATTGACTGTCGGCGGTTTCGTTCTCGCCGATGACACGGTGCGCATCGCCTATCGCCGTGAAATAGGCGGCATCCCGATGCTCATTGTACCGCGAAAGAAGGCCGGCTGACAAAAGCACGCGAGACGTTGCAAGCTCGGCGGGTGCATGGCTGCTTGCCATGCGAGCGACGTCTGCCGCCGCCTTGTAATTCCCGCGCTCCAACTCGACCTTGGCCAACTCGACAAGCGCCGCGGCTGCCTGGTTGGTCAGCGCGGGTTCTTCCGACGGCTTCAATTGCGCCCTGAAGCCCGCGGCCGTGGCTGGCCCGGSGCCGTGTGGAGACACAATCAGGGCGCGGGCAAGGTGCGGCGCAAGCGCTGGAGGCAGCGATCCCACGAAAGCCGAGGGGGYGTGAAAGGTAAAGTTCGCGCGCCCCCTCAACGCATCCCTTTCGGCCTTCCAGAGGAGCCAGTGTTTGGGCTGCTCGACGCTTGCGTTGGTGGCGACACCTCCGTGCAACTGGTGAAATGTAGCCTCTCCCAGGGTGAGGATGAGCTTTGCCCGCGGCATCTCCATCGCACGTTCGAGCGTATCGATGTTGACGAGGCCGCCTCCGGGATAGGTGAAGCGTTCATCCATGCCACCGATCACCTGCCAGCTCTCCCGGCTCATGAACAGGGCATTGGCTTCGGATATCGGCGTGAACCACGGATCGACCGAGGACTCATCCATCGTCCCGATCTCGAACAGACGGTACCCATCTTCCGGCCATCGGATCGATTGCAAAAGCGAATCCTCGATGGCCTTCGTATAGCCATTGCTACGGGCATTCACCTGGGTGTCGCTGCCAAGATACCAGCCGGGTGCGGCCACGACTGCCGTCGGCGCCATGCCCAGGCCGATGCGAGCGAAATGCACCAACCCTGGCGTCACGATCCGTGCGCCGTCGATCATCACGCCGATGTTGTCCCCCCTCGCCTCCCTTATCCCGCGATTGACGGCAGCCGCGGGCGAAGGCAGTGCATCATCGATGCGCAGCAGGCGAAAGTTCGGCCCATAGTCCGCAACCAGGCCCTCACCAACGGCCGGTGACGATCCGTTGTCGACAACGATGACCTCGTAATCATCCGTCGTCACGTCTTGCTGGTAGGGCGTTGCGAGCGAAAGCAAGGTTCGCGGCAGCTCTCGGGGAATGTTGTAGGCGACAACAACGACGGACAGGGTGTTCGTTTTCATCGCGATTCCGTGGCTCAGTTGTCAGCCAATGGCTTCTGCCACCAACCGCCCGTCCAGTCTATCTCGTGGATCTCGGCTTTGATGCCGTTGCGCGCGCGGTAGTCGTCGACCGCTTGCCGGCATGGCCCAAACGCCATGTCGTCGATGATCGCGAACCCGCCGGGGGACAGCCTTGGATAAATCGCTTCAAGGCTGTCCATCGTCGACTCGTACATATCGCCGTCCAGTCGAATCAGGGCGAATGGACCGGCTTTCAGGCTAGGCAAGGTGTCCCCGAACAGGCCTTTGACGAAGACCACCTGGTCGTCCAGCAGGTCATAGGCGGCAAAGTTGGATTCGACCTGTGCCTGATCGATCGCCAGCTGCCGGTATTCGTGCAGCCTGTCACCCAGGTCGGCCGGAAAATTCTCGGGGTCCGGCGGTGGCAAACCGTCGAACGAGTCCGCGACATACACCTTCCTGTCCGTGATCCCGTTGGCGGCCAGAACGCCTTTCATCAGGATACAGCAACCACCGCGCCAGACGCCGGTCTCGATCAAATCCCCGGGCACGTTCTCGTCGATGACGCGCTGGACGAGGTCGCGGACATTCGTCAGGCGCTTGACGCCTGCCATGGAGTGAGCAACCGTCGGCCAATCGCGACCCACGAGGCGATCCTCGCGATTGAAGGGGGTCGACTCTCCGATTTTCGAGGGATCGATCACCTGCGAACCAGAGCCGTAGATCGTGTTGGCGATGATCTTGATCAGGAGATCAGTATAGAGGCGGTTCATCGTCGACCTTTCAAGGCGCTCAACAGTTCCATGGCGAAATACGCTGTTGCGGATATCCAGCCGAAGTGCAACAGGATTTGCGCGATTCAACCTGTCGCGCCATGCAAGCAAGCGGCGAATAATTGTCCAATGGGAGCCCCTGAATGCTAACCGCCAATCAAGCGATGGGCATGATCGAGACGCTCGACATTGCTGTTTTCCAGGTCGATACCGGAAGCACGCTCAGTGACCGCACAAGTTTCCTGCGCGTGCAGAACTTCGCGCGATCGACACTCGGCCGATACGTCTATCTCGAGGTTGGCTCAGACATCGGCGGCAGCCTGTTGCCGCATTTGATCGATCCGGCCTGCGAGGCGGTGATATCGGTCGATCTGCGGCCGGCGACCCAGCCCGACGAGCGTGCCGAGGTTTTTCACTACCCAGACAACACGGCGGCCCGGATGGTTGCCTTGCTGTCGGACAAGCTTCCGCCCGACGCAATGGCCAAGCTGATCACCATCGATAGCGACGTCTCCAATGTGCCGCCCCAGTCGATCGAGACCAAGGCGACGCTCGCGCTGATCGACGCGGAGCACACC
>NZ_JBFULQ010000581.1:0-3286 GCF_054049815.1 Mesorhizobium sp. P5_C1
GGTCCTGTCTGTTGTTTGGGGAAGCGGCAGTCATGGCGGCACATTCGTCCGCATGACGGGAATTTGCAAGGCTGGCCGCTTGCTCTAGCCCGTCGGTATGCGTGGGTCCTGCACCAGATAGAACGTCCAGCGCGGCGTATAGTCGGTCATCAGGAATTCGAACCTGGCGGTTTTCAGAGGGTCGACTTTGCCGTTCTTGAACAGCAGGCGGTCATAGGGTTCGAAATCGCGATCGAAATCGGCGAAAGAGCTCGACCAGATATTGTCGGGTGTCTTGTTGCGCTGGTCGAACGAAAGTCCGTCGCCGAACACGCTTGGCTGGTTCAGGATTTCTTGCAGCTCGAACTGGAATTCGACCCAGGCCTGGCCGCTGTTGTTGAGCACGTCGATGCGCATATACATGACGCCATTGGCGAATTCGCCGGCCTTGCCGAAGGCCTGGATCGGCTTTGTCGTGCGGATGGTCAGCGTCACCGGCGTTGACGAATTCAGCTCTTCGGTGATGACCAGCGGATCGTCCTTGGTGCCGATGCCCGAAGCGCCGGTGATGTGGAAGCCGCCGAGCTCGTCGGAGAAGGAGTAGGCGCCCGTGGCCCAGACTTTCACCTCGTCCGCGGCAACGTGACCCGGTGCCAGCATCGGAAGGGCCAAAAGAAGCGCCCGGCAGGCCCGGCCGGGCGTCGATGGAAAGCGCGTCGATGAAAAGCCGCCTGGCCCAGGAATGCGCATGGTATGAAGTATGGCCGATAAGCGAGCCGTCGAACAATTAAAAACGTAGGCGCAGACGGCCCTGCAAGACGAAATCAGCCACTAAGCCCACGCGATGCGCGACTTTTTGGCCAAAACGGCATTGTCACGTATGCGCCGGTTTCCTGTCGCCAATTGATGCGCTATGCAGCGCAGGAGCCAGCAAGATACCCGAATGGGATAAGCCAGTGCGGAGGGGTTGATGAGCGACATCGAACGCGAAAGCATGGAATTCGACGTGGTCATTGTCGGCGCCGGCCCGGCCGGCCTCGCCGCCGCCATCCGCCTCAAGCAGGTCAATCCCGAACTCTCGGTCGTCGTCCTGGAAAAGGGCGGTGAAGTCGGCGCCCATATCCTCTCCGGCGCCGTCGTCGATCCGATCGGCATCGACCGGCTGCTGCCGGGCTGGCGCGACGAGGAAGGCCATCCTTTCAAGACGCCGGTGACCGACGATCATTTCCTGGTGCTTGGTCCGGCCGGCTCGTTCCGTCTGCCCAATATCCTGATGCCGCCGCTTATGAACAATCACGGCAACTACATCGTTTCGCTGGGCAATGTCTGCCGCTGGCTGGCGACCAAGGCCGAGGCGCTTGGCGTCGAGATCTATCCGGGCTTTGCCGCGGCCGACTTGCTCTACAATGAGGAAGGCGCCGTCACCGGCGTCGTCACCGGCGACATGGGCGTCGAGAAGGACGGTACGCACGGCCCGGGCTTTGCGCCTGGCATGGCGCTGATGGGCAAATATGTGCTGATCGGCGAGGGGGCGCGCGGTTCGCTCGCCAAGCAGTTGATCGCCAAATACAAGCTGTCCGATGGCCGCGAGCCCGGCAAATACGGCATCGGCCTCAAGGAACTCTGGCAGGTCAAGCCGGAAAACCACCGGCCGGGGCTGGTCCAGCATTCCTTCGGCTGGCCGCTCGACATGAAGACCGGCGGAGGCTCGTTCCTTTACCATCTCGAGGACAACCAGGTGGCGGTGGGCTTCGTGCTCCACCTCAATTACAAGAACCCCTGGCTGTCGCCGTTCGAGGAGTTCCAGCGTTTCAAGACGCATCCGGCGATCAGAGGCACCTTCGAGGGTGCCAAGCGCCTGGGCTATGGTGCGCGCGCCATCACCGAAGGCGGCTGGCAGTCGGTGCCGAAACTGTCGTTCCCCGGTGGCGCGCTGATGGGCTGCGCGGCCGGTTTCGTCAACGTGCCGCGCATCAAGGGCTCACACAATGCGGTGCTGTCCGGCATGCTGGCGGCCGAACATGTCGCCGAGGCGATCGGAGCCGGTCGCGCCAATGACGAGCTCTCCTCCTACGAAGCGGCCTGGCGGGCGACCGACATCGGCAAGGACCTGAAGAAGGTGCGCAATGTCAAACCGCTATGGTCGCGCTTTGGCACCATCGTCGGCGTCGGTCTCGGCGGCCTCGATATGTGGCTGAACACGCTGTTCGGCGTCTCGCCCTTCGGCACGCTGAAGCATGGCAAGGCCGACTATGCGACGCTTGAGCCTGCCGCCCAGCACCAGAAGATCGCCTATCCGAAGCCCGACGGCGTGCTGACCTTCGACCGCTTGTCCTCGGTGTTCCTGTCGAACACCAATCACGAGGAAAACGAGCCGGTGCATCTGCTGGTCGGCGACATGGCCCTGCAGCAGCGTTCCGAACACGATGTCTTTGCCGGACCCTCGACGCGCTATTGTCCGGCCGGCGTTTATGAGTGGGTAGACAAGGATGGCAACGCCGCCGCCGATCCGGCGGCGAAGGATGTGCGCTTCGTTATCAACGCGCAGAACTGCGTCCACTGCAAGACCTGCGACATCAAGGATCCGAACCAGAACATCAACTGGGTCCCACCGCAGGGCGGCGAGGGACCGGTCTACCAAGGCATGTAAAGTGGACCGCGCTGGCGGTACTGTGCCGCCAGTCCACCCATCGTCGTTGGAAAGGAGCCGGATATGCGCTTGCTCATTCTTTCAGGTCTGGCGATCGTTGGCGCCTTGTGCGGTTCCGCGACGGCTGCATCGGCAGGCGTGAAAATCCTGGTCAAGACGCAGACATACGACATCTCCGGCAAGACCGGAGAGGCTCTGATCGAGTCCATGGACAGCAACGGGCCAAGGCATGGCTTCATGGCTCGCGCCATCGCACAGACCAGCTATACAAAGGCTTGGGAGTTCGATCTTGTTGAGGTCAAGGGCACCTGCAGCATCGGGCAAGTCAACGGAACGCTCAACCTGAATTTTACCTATCCCCGTGTCGCGTCCGCCCTCCCGCCGGCCCTCAACAAGCGCTGGGCGCGTTTCTTCGCCGGCGTTCGCACGCATGAGGAGACCCATGGCGACATTGCCAGGCAGATGATGCGTGCGACCGAGAAGTCGCTCAGGGGCCTGACAGTCCCCAATGACTCCCAGTGTTCCAAGGCACGGCGTGAGGCGCGGCGGCGGATCGACGCGGTTTTTGTCGACTATGAAGCCAGGCAGAATGCCTTCGACGCGCGCGAACACCGGGAAGGCGGTCACGTGGAATATCTGGTCGAGGCCCTGGAGCGG
>NZ_JBFULQ010000582.1:0-3282 GCF_054049815.1 Mesorhizobium sp. P5_C1
GCGTTTAGTCGTGCGCTTCGCTTGGAATTGGCGAAGGAGGATGTAACATTTGGGCAATTCGTCCATCTTGAACGGCTCTGGGAAGAGGATGGCCTGACGCAGACGGAGCTGTCTCGGCGGGTTGGCGTCGAAACAGCATCTTCCACCACCATCCTGGATGAACTCGAGCGCCTTGGCTTCGTCGAGCGCCGGCGAAATTCGTCGGATCGGCGAAACATCAACGTGTTCTTGACGCCCGCAGGTGCTGGGCTGCGTCCGCGTCTTCTCGATCGAGCTTCGATCGTGAATGTCACGGCCAAGCAAGGCAWGTCAGCACAGGAAATCAAGGTTCTGTTCTCTGCACTGGATCGAATTGCGGATGCTCTGTCGTCGGAATATCCGCAAACCGGACGGTCGAGCGGCAAGGACCGGCTTCAAGCCTGAAAGTGGCGCCCAAACGGCATCGCGACTGCAACGATCCCGCTGCCCTCCGCCGAACGTGCCGCGATCAAAAGTCGACAATAAAAAGCAACAAAACATAGCTATGGATTTATATATGTGTTGTATTAATGTTGACTCTGATCGTGCTCACGCGCTGAACCGGCAGGCAATTTGACAAATGACCGGTCCACCGAAACTGGGCCGGGCGAACAGAAAAACACCGAGGTTTGAAATGGCCGTTGCATACAGAGATCTACGCGACTTCGTTTCGCTCGTTGAGGCAATCGGCGATCTGCGACGTGTCTCCGGCGCAGCGCTCGAGCATGAAATCGGCGCCATCACGGAGGTAGCTGCCGGGCACCCGCGTTGCCCGGCACTGCTGTTCGATGCAATTCCAGGTCAGCCAGCGGGCAATAGGATCTTCACCAATGCGACAGTCAGCGCACGCCGTGCTGCTCTTGCCCTGGGCATCGATCCGAACCTGCCACCGCTGGAAGCCCTGAAGGCCTGGAAGACCATGCGCGGCGGTCTCAAACCTGTTTCACCGAACCAGATCAAGGATGCACCCTATCTCGAAAACTCCGTGACGGGCGATGATGTCGATCTATCGCAATATCCCAGCCCGATTTGGCATCGCAACGACGGCGGGGCCTACATCGGATCCGGTAGTGTCGTTATCACCCGCGATCCTGACACGGGTTGGGTCAACTGTTCGATCTACCGCGTCCAGGTCCACGACAGGAACCGGGTGACGGTCCAATTCGATCACAATGGCCGCCATGGGGCGATGATCTCGAAGAAGTACTGGGATCGCGGTCAGCCCTGTCCGATCGCAATCGTGAATGGCGAAGATCCGGCGATTTTCATCGCCGGCTTCGAATATCTTCCAGAAGGGGCGTCCGAACTCGACTTCGCCGGCGCGATCAAGGGTGCCCCGATCGAGGTATACCCGGGTCCGGTCACGGGCCTGCCGATCCCGGCGCATGCCGAAATCGTCCTGGAAGGGATGCTGCTGCCGTTCAGCGAGACGAGCTTGCCTGAGGGGCCGTTCGGAGAGTTCACCGGCTATTACGCCGCGGAGAAGCGCCCGGCGCCGGTTATGCGGGTCGACGCCACGCATCATCGCACAGACCCGATCCTGCTCGGTTCGCCGCCAATGAAGCCGCCGCGTTTCCATTTCGGGCTGCCATTCCGTGCGGCCAGCATCTGGGGCAACATCGAGGCGGCCGGCGTAGCCGATGTCGTCGGCGCTTGGCAGCACGTGTCGCAATTGATGACCGTCGTCTCACTGAAACAGCGCTACGCGGGGCATGCCAAACGAGCTGGTCTGATTGCTGCGGCCAACAGCTATATGGGGCGCATGATCGTGCTGGTGGACGATGACGTCGATCCGTCAAATCTCGCCGATGTGATGTGGGCGGTGACCACGCGCGCGGAGCCGTCGGAGGATGTCGATATCGTGCGCAATGCCTGGAGTTCGTCACTTGACCCCCGCATCTCCGCCGCAGACCGCGATATCGGTCTGACCTCCAACTCCAAGATGATTATCGACGCCTGCATTCCGTTCCAACACCTTGCCAGCTACCCGCGAACATCCGCACTCAGCATCACAGAGGCCAATGACATCAGAGAGCGATGGAACCACCTCTTCGAAGGAGCTTAAGCGATAGCTCACGCGAAGCCTTCGTTACGCGCTGAGTTGGTAAGACGTGGTCACGGTCCAAACATGCGAAGATACGGAAATTGGCTACGACCGAGAACCACTTGGGCGCTTCTATATGGATCGTTCTTCGCGACCTACTGTTGCTCACAGATCCGCCATCTACAGTTTACGATGGCAAGATGACATTGCAGATCGGGTCCATGAACGCTCAATCCGAACGCAGACGCAAATCGGCTGGGACACGGCGAAACCGTGACAGTGAGGTTGCTGTTCTCAGAGCCGCCGAAGCGCTACACGTTGAGGCGGTACGCGGGGTTTTCGATCTTGGACGGCGACTTTTACAAAACTGCGTAGCTTGGTTGGTGGAACGCCTGACCTCGACGCGCCCGGTGCCGGTCACATCTTACCAACCGTGTAGCCACATCGCCTCGTCAGGCACCCTGTCGCCTTGCGTATGCGGCGCGACGCTCCGATAGGCACCGCCGAAGAACAGCAGCGGCGCCGCCGCCTCGCTATTGCGCATTGCTGCGACGACCCTGCCTAGGATCATTATGTGATCGCCACCATCGTATCGGTTGTAGACCTCGCATTCGAACCAGAGGAGTGCGCCCGAAATTAACCGAGCATCGATCGATCCGGCCGGGAAGGTGCTGACGCCCGTCCACTTGTCACCAAGGCTTCGGGCGAAGCGCGTCGACAGATCCGCCTGTGATTGCGCCAGGACGCTGACAGCAAATTGGTTGACGTTGTTCCAGCCATGCACGGCTTTGGCATTTCGCGCGATGCTGAACGAGATTAGCGGCGGATCGAGCGAGACCGAGTTGAACGAACTGACGGTCGCCCCCAGCCTCTCTCCCGCGTGATTGGCGGTCACAATGACAACCCCGGTCGCAAACGTGCCGAAAGCGTCACGCAATATTCGTGCTGATTCCACACTCAGATGTTCGTGCGCCATCGTGCGATCCCCGCTTTCGGTCATGCAGCGTCAGACCGCGGACAAGGCGGCGTCGACGAGATCGGTTGCGCGTTTCATGTCGTAGCTCCTCAGCATGTTCTGTTTCACGATGAWGGATGCACCGCCGTAGAATTTCTCGTACTGATGATGGCGGTTGCCGAACTCTGATCCGACGAAATCCCAGGCCAGACGCATAAGCTGGATCCGATCGCGCGCGCTGCTCACGCCGGACGCCATGTAGCGG
>NZ_JBFULQ010000583.1:0-3270 GCF_054049815.1 Mesorhizobium sp. P5_C1
CCACAAGCGTGCGAACAAGGTCGACTTTGCTGGGGAAATGATGGTGGATACTCGCCTTGCGGATCCCTACCACCTCAGCGATATCAGCATAGCTGAAGCCGTTGTAGCCGCCCGAAACAATGAAGTTGCGCGCGGACGAGAGGATCTGATCGGAGGTCATGACAAGATTGCTCATCGCCCTTACCTACCTTCTAGTAGGATCGTTGGCAATAGGATTTTGCACCTGCGAGCCGATCCGCCTTGAGGGCTCTGTCACAAATGGCCTGCCGTGGCGTATTCCATATCACGAGGCGCGCAGCTTCACTTCGTCGGGGCTCATAACCGCCGCCAGATCTTCCACCGTTCTAAGGTAATGCTGGCTGAGCAGCGCCGAGGCCTTCTCGGCGTCCCTGTCGAGCGCAGCCTGCGCAAGCGCACTGTGCTCGGCCTGGACATCACGACCCACCGGCAATGACGATGCGAGCAGAACCGGAATGCGGTAGCGCTCGGTTGCAGCATAGAGCCGTTCGAAGAATTCCAGCGTCCAGGGCGAGTTGCAGGCAGCCAGCAGGGCGCGATGGAACGCGTGATGCCGCTTTTCGAGCGTCCAGATGTCGGCCTCGGCGCCTGTGCGCGCGGCCTGGACGTTCAGGGCATAGAGGGCGGAAACGATGTCTGACGCCCAGCTGTCGTCGCCCTTGCTGATCGAAGCCTTGAGTGCCTCCGTTTCGATGACGATGCGAAGCGACACGGCATCGTGCAGTTCATCGAGCGACAGCGGCGCCACGCGGAAACCGCGCAGCGACTCTGCCGTCACCAGCCGCTCCGCCTGCAGGCGGTTCAGCGCCTCGCGCAGCGGCGAGAAGCCCATGCCATAGCGCTCGCCGAGATCGGCAAGGCGCAACGGCCTGCCAGGGGGGAGTTCGCCGCGAATGATGTCGTGGCGCAGTGCATCGTAGGCTTTTTCGGCAAGCGTCATCAGTGTTCCTCACCGCACAGCCTTACCTCATAGATGGACTTGTCGGCAATTTCAATTATTTTCGAAAATTTGTGTTGCAATCGAAAATATGTCGCGTCATGCTTAGCCCAACAGCCCCAACCAGGAGGATCCCATGGCACGGGAGCGCGAGAACCATCGCGAAGACGTCGTCGGGCGGGCAAACGTCGAGGACACGCCGGAGTTGCTTGCCTATTACGAGGAGCTCGAGCGCCATAAGGCAGGCGCGCTGTGGACCGTCGCCAACAAGATCGAGCCGTGGGAACCGAAGTCACAGTCGGTGCCTGTGGTCTGGCGCTATCGCGACCTGCGTGCGCATGTCCTTCGCTCGGTCGAACTGGTGACACCGGAAAAGGCCGGGCGGCGTGTGGTCTACCTGAACAATCCGGGGCGCACCGACGTGGCTGCAGCGGTCGGCTGGATCTATGGCGGGCTTCAGGTGATGAACCCTGGCGAGGTCGCATCGGCGCATCGCCATTCGGCCTCGGCGATCCGCTTCATCATCGAGGGCTCAGGCGCCTATACGGTGGTGGACGGACACAAGATGACGCTCGGCGCGAACGACTTCGTGCTGACACCCAACGGCACCTGGCACGAGCACGGCGTGGAGGCCAGCGGTTCGCCCTGCATCTGGCAGGACGGACTGGACATCCCCTTCGTCAACGCGATGGAAGCCAATTTCTACGAGGTGCATCCGGATCAGAGCCAGGCAGTCGGCTACGCGGTCGACGACATGACCAAGACCTGGGGAAATCCCGGCCTGAAGCCGACAGGCGAGGCATGGACCAAGGGTTACAGCCCGATGTTCAAATACGAGTGGGCGCCGACCTACGAGTCGCTGCTGAAATATGCCGGTTGCAGCGACGGCTCGCCCTTCGATGGGGTGCTGATGGAGTATGTGAACCCGGTGACGAACGGTCCGGTCATGCAGACGCTCGGCGCGTCGATGCAGATGCTGCGGCCCGGCGAGCACACCAAGGCACACCGGCACACCGGCAGCGGCCTCTACCATGTGGCTAAGGGCGGCGGCCATTCGATCATCAACGGCCAGCGCTATGACTGGCAAGAGCATGACATCTTTTGCGTGCCGTCCTGGGCCTGGCACGAGCATGTCAACGGTTCGGATCGCGAGGACGCCTGCCTCTTCTGCCTGTCCGACCTGCCGGTGATGCGGGCACTCGGGCTCTACCGGGAGCAGGCATTCGGCGACAATGGCGGCCTGCAGCCGCTTCTCTGAAGGATAGATCATGAAACTTGTAACCTATCGCGCCTCGGTCGAGGGGGCGGCAAGGCTCGGCGTGCTGGTCGAAGATCTGGTGGTCGACGTCGGGGCGCTCGCCGCGGCTCAAGGAAAGCTGCTGCCCGACACCATGCTCGGCCTGATCGACGCTGGACGCGCCGGATTGGAGACGCTGCGCGACTGCCTCGACACGTGCGCCGGACGCTTCCCCACCGGCTGCGCCACCGCGATGGACAATGTGAAGCTGCTGGCCCCCATTCCCCGGCCCCGCAAGAACATCTTCGGCATCGGCCTGAACTATGTCGAGCATGTCGCCGAGAGCGCCAAGTCGCTCGACACGTCGAAAGACCTGCCGAAGCAGCCGGTTGTCTTCTCCAAGCCGCCAACCACGGTGATCGGACCCGGTGACGGCATCGAGCACAACAAGAAGATCACGCAGCAGCTCGACTGGGAGGTGGAACTCGCCGTCATTATCGGCACCACCGCCCGTCATGTCCGCAAGCAAGACGCGCTGAACCACGTCTTCGGCTATTCGGTGATGATCGACGTCTCGGCCCGCGACAATCGGCGCGCCGGGCAATGGATCTTCTCCAAGGGACAGGACACCTACGCGCCGTTCGGGCCATGCATCGTCACGGCCGACGAGATCCCAGATCCGCATGTRCTTGACCTGTGGCTGACGCTGAACGGGGTCGAGAAGCAGCGGTCCAACACGCGTCACATGCTGTTCAAGATCGACCATCTGATCGCCGACATCTCGTCGGGGATCACGCTGGAGCCTGGCGATATCATCGCCAGCGGCACCCCGGAAGGCGTTGGCGCCGGGCGCGACCCGCAAGAATGGATGTGGCCCGGCGATGTTGTCACTGCGTGCGTCGAAGGGATCGGCACACTGCGGCACCCCGTGGTGGATGCGACACCGGACTAGACACGCGAACGCGCAATTCAAGGAGGTCATCCAGATGGCCTCGGTTCCCGGCGATCCGATGGTCACCGCCGAGCCCACCACCGCCCGCCCAGACGGTCGATCACAAGCAGGAGGTTGCCATGCTGA
>NZ_JBFULQ010000584.1:0-3248 GCF_054049815.1 Mesorhizobium sp. P5_C1
CCTTTTTCGTCGGTGAACGTCAGACCTAGCGTTGCGAGGGCTRCCCGTGCCTGCTGCGCCCGATCCCAGCTCTCGCAGGCGTTCTGCAGAAGGCGCAAATGTTGGCTCTCGAGATCAAAGTCAGCGACCACCTCGTTCCACCAGCGGCGCGTCGCCGCGGTCAAGTGCTTCGGAGCAGACGGACCTTTTCGCGCGGCCTTGGTAGGCGTGGAAATGGGAACAACAGCAAGCTCTGCAGCGGATTTTGGTCCTCTAGAACCCATTTTCAGGCCTCCTCGCGCGCGTGGATTGAACCGGGGATACGAAACGCAAAGGTAAGCCCAGAAGCGGTCTAAGCCCCCGTCTCGGCTTTTCGTCGAGACCCCCTATACCCTGGGTTGTAGTCACGCTGCCTCGACGTTGACGGCTCGCAGCTTGCCCGTGCGGCTGTCGACCTGGCTGCTGAACGACACTCGCTCTCCGACGCGCAGCGCATCAATGCTGTCGGGCAATGCGGTGACGTGAACGAACAGGTCAGCGCCACCATCATGGGGCGCGATGAAGCCATAGGCCGAGCCGGGCACCCACGTGACCACGGTACCGGTTTGCCGGTCTTGATTAGGCATCTTGAATTCCTTGTGCGAAAGAGAAAGCCCAGCGACTGAGGGCAGACGGACACCTCGTCGCTGGGCTTCGGGCTGCCCGTCTCTTGGCTCCCAAAACTTGATTGATTATGACCGGAGCTGAGCGAGCTTGCGCCGTGCTGC
The DNA here is from genome assembly GCF_054049815.1 of Mesorhizobium sp. P5_C1. Classification (NCBI taxonomy): domain Bacteria; kingdom Pseudomonadati; phylum Pseudomonadota; class Alphaproteobacteria; order Hyphomicrobiales; family Phyllobacteriaceae; genus Mesorhizobium; species Mesorhizobium sp. P5_C1. The sequence goes on from NZ_JBFULQ010000584.1 coordinate 747, forward strand.
ATCGAGGCGAGGCGTCTGGCTAGTCGATCTTCCGGTGATCAAAGCGCTCGAGTTGGCGGGCACACTGACAAAGCTGAACTCAAGCATCTCGCTGCTGGTGAAGCGCTGGCCGCCGTAAGGCTTCGACGCATCAATCGGCGCACTCTTCAGAGGCACGAAGCCGATGCTCGTCGAGTTGATGACGCCAGCCTTTATCAGGCCATAGACCTCATCCGACTTTGCACTGACGCCAGCATCGGGGAACTGCACAAGAGCGACGAGCTTGCCGCCTTCAACATTGACGCTGAGTGCCTTGGCGATCGGGTGATCTGCATCGTGCTGCCAGAGGATAGTCGGCGAGCGGCGGAAGGCATCGAGCTTGATGCCGGCCTGTTCGATAATGTCGCCCATTCGGTCGACCTCGCCGGTAGACACAATGGCACGGACCTGTCGGGATCCGATACCATCGCCGGCAAACTTCAGGACTGCGTGAGCGGAGGAGCGTTTGATCTCAGTCATCTCAATTGCCCACCAGCGCAACGAGCGGACCGGCAACAGTGTTGCTGCCCAAGTCATGGACGTTGATGTCGAAACGCTCTGTCGCGCGGACGCCGACCTGGTCGTATTCGAGGTAGCGCTCCTCAGTCTTCTTAACGGTGATGCCTCGCCGGTCGCCGAGTGTCGCGGCCATCGACAGGTCGCCGAAGAAAATCATCGCCTTGCCGGACTGATCGCCTGCACCCAGCAAGCTCGGGACAGGCTCAATCGGCCAAGAGAGATACTGCATTGCAGGCCGTGGCCCGGTGGCGGTCATCGTCATGCCGGCCGCTGTGGCGCCCAAGCGTGCGAATGTGCGACCTAAAGCGTAGCTCGAGCAGTACCATTTCGCGCTCGGCAGGGCGTACTCTGGGCACAGCGCCACAAGCGCACCTAAGTCCGCGGCGTCAAGTTCGTCAAAAGTGTCGTGGGAGGTTCCCGGCGCCGTGATGACGGACGCGGTATGATTGCCATCGATGATCTTCGTTGAGACGCCAGTGATACCGCCATAGGCGCCGGTTCCGTCTCCGTTCCAGCCGCAGGAATCCTCGAGTGCAGCCAAAGCGTATGCGGCATCTTCGGCGAAATCCTGGCCGAGGTCGACGGTTTCATCCTCGCCAAGTTCGCTCGAAATGCGCGACAATGCTGCGGCTTTCTTGGCGTTGAGGGTCACGGAACTCCAGGTTCTGTCCTGCTCAGAAATCGCGGCATTTTCGCCTACGAAAGCAGCCGTGAGTCCGGTGTCGAGCCGCGGGAACGAACGTGTGTCCGAGCCCATCCTTTTAACGGATGCGTTGCGCCGAAATGTTCCAACCAAAGCGCGGATCTTGATGATTCCGGCCTCGATTTCAGTCGGGACAAGATAGCCGCCGAATGTGCCGTTGGCTTCGGCTTGCGAGGTCAGCGTCTTGGTCTCGCCCTGCGCCTTCTCGAGACGCACCCCGCTTTTCGCGCACCAGGCTGTGGCAACATCGTCGCCCTTGTGCAGCGCAGCTCGGAAAAACATGCCGGCCTTCAAGGCGTCGGCGTCGTTATCGAAGGCGCGAACACGTGCGCCTGTGTTAAAAAGTTCATGCCGCATTTAGAATTTCCTTTTTGCTAATGATCCCGGCCGCAATGGCGGATTCGAGAAAGACGTACGCTCCGTCGCCGACCACTGGCGGGCCGAACAGCGGCCCGCTGGTGACGTCGCAGATCAAGTTTGGACTGGTCCGGGCAACGCGGCGGATGCGCTCACGGAAGTCGAAGGCCGCGGCGTTGATGCGCCGAAGTGCGAGAACAGCCAGGGCGCGTTGCCGCACGATTTCCCGCCATTCCGCCGCCGATTCTTGGAGCATCTCTGCAGCAGCGATGCGCCGGGCTGTGTTCTCGAGCTCGGCCAGCGCGTCTAGCGCGAAGGAGACCGCCTGACGCTCGAGAATGAGATGGTGAAGATTTTCTCCTGGTGTTGGCAAGCGTTCGGCCGGAGCCGCGGAGCCTTCGAGCAGCGCAGCAGCCAAATCCCTCACGTTAGCGCCAGCGGCCGGTAGTTCAGGTCGGATACCGGCCTGCTCGAGTTCGATCTGCTCGGCGAGTAGTTCCTTGTCGCGCGCCTTGAGTGATGCAGCCTTGATCTGAATTGCCTCGAATTCCTGAGCGGCGGTTGTCTCCGGTGGTCGTTTCGCGGTTGCCATGTCTATTCCTTCCATGATCTCGAAAAGCGGTACCCCGCCCACCTCCGACGAGGCGAGCGGGGTCGATCAACGACTGGCCGCTGACTGCGGCAGTCGGATTTTGGGAAAAGGGGCGTACCCGAAGGTGCGCAATTGACCGCGCCATGCGGTACTTCCACAAAAAGCGCGTTAGCGAATGACGGTGACGAGGCGTCAGGCGCAAAAGAAAGGGACGCCGAAGCGCCCCGATTTCGTTGTTGTTGCCCTATAGGTTTTTCGGGTCCACGATTTGGCACTTCCGAAGATTGCAACACTTATTCACTGTAGCATCTGG
>NZ_JBFULQ010000585.1:0-3229 GCF_054049815.1 Mesorhizobium sp. P5_C1
ATAGGCGGGGCCTCTGCCAAACAGGCGCAGGACGGAGGGGCCGAGCTTGCGCCACAGCAGCCAGGCACCGAACAGGGTGACGAAAACAAAGCTCATGATTTCCATGAACCAGGCCGCATCGGTCATCGAGACGGCGGTGCCGCGCAGGACGAAATAGGCGACCGCCATCACTGCGACCGCGGTCAGGCCCTGCAGCAGTGCCGAGACGAAGGACAACAGGATGCCGCGCCGCAGCGCCACTTCATTGGCCACCATGTAGGACGAGATCACCGCCTTGCCGTGACCGGGGCCGGCGGCGTGGAAAATGCCGTAGGCGAAGGACAGGCCGATAAGCACCCACAGCTTGCTGCCGTCCTGGCGCATCGCCTTCATCGCCGTCGCCAGTGCGCGGTAAAATTCCTGCTGCCTCAGATTGATCCACATCAGGATGTGGGCGAATGGGCCGGTGGTGGGCGCCATGCCGTCATTGACGCCGATGCCGAGCGAACTCTGGGCATGGGCGGAACTGGCGAAATGCATCATGACAAAGGTGATGGCCAACAGGCCGAATGCCAAACGCAGGGACGGTTTCGTCACCGGCTTCATCCTTCTGGCTGACAGTTCAGTTCGAGCTTGGTGGCGAAGATCTTGCTCATGTCGGTGCCTGTCGGATCGTTGAAGAAGGCATCGGTCAGGGTCTTCTGGTTTTCGGCGATCGCCTCGTCCGGATCGGGACGGATAACCTTGCTGGTGCAGTTCGACGGCAGGCCTTCAACCGTGATGTTGCGGTCCTCGGTGAAATCGATCGCCGTGTAGAAGGTCGGATCGTAGACGCCGATGTCGATCTTGCCGTTGAGCTTGATCGGCTCCTTCGGCTCGGACTCGAACAGGATGATCAGCTGGTCATTGTCGAAATTGGCCATCAGATGCGGCGGCGGCGTCATCGCCACGTCCTTGCCGTCGACAGTGACGAGCTGGAAGTAGTTGAACTCCGCAAGCGAGGCGTGGACAGTGTCGGCAACCTCCTTCAGCTCCTTGTCGTCGAGCTTCAGGTCGGAGTTCTTGTCGAACTCCATCATCACCGTCGAGGAAAACAGATCGTCGAAGCGCCAGAGATGGCGCAGCGCCTTCACACTTTGGTGATCCGGGGAGAGGATCACGTCAAGGCGAGCCTCGGCGAAGACATGGGGATGCACATAAGCCGGTCCGGTGGCGGCAAAGGTCGCCGCCAAGGCCGAAGCCAGCATGATTGCGTGCCGTTTCAGGTGCATTCTCGGTCGCGATTCCATCGGCCTCGGAGAGATGTCGAGGAGTTACCAGAAAGGGGGCGAAATTGGGACCGCTGGTGGGTGTCGCCCAAAAGCGGGCAGCGGCTTGGAACGGTCAGGCAGCCTCACGCGTCCTGAACCACTGCACCAAAAAGTCGACGAAAACGCGGACCTTGGCCGGCAGGTAGCGGCGGTGCGGATAGACGGCGAAAATACCGCCGCCCGACAGGATGCGGTCATCGAGCACCGTCACCAGCCGCCCGCTTTCGAGATCGGGCGCGGCGATGAAATCCGGCAGGACGGAAAATCCAAGCCCCGCCAGGGCCGCCGCCCGCGCCGTCATCGGGCTGTTGACCTCGATAGGACCCGACACCGCGACGCTCACCGGATCGCCATTCTCGCCCTTGAACGGCCAGTTGTTCAGTCCACGGCCATTGGTGTCGACGATGCAGGGCATGCGGCCGAGATCCTGCGGCCGGGTCGGCATGCCGTGCTTGGCGATCAGTTCGGGAGAGGCGCACAGCCTTATCGAAAACGGCGCCAGCCGCCTGGCGATCAGCGACGAGTTCTCCAGCCGCGAGATGCGCACCGCGAGATCRAAGCCTTCCTCGACAAGGTCGACGAAACGGTCGTCGAGCTGGATGTCGAGCACGATGTCGGGATATTGCTTGGCGAAGTCGATCAGCGACTGGCCGATCGGCGCATCGGCGAAGGTGCGCGGCGCTGACAGCTTGATCCGGCCACGCACGTCGCCGGAGGATTCGCGCACTGCATCGGCCAGGCTGTCGACCTCGCGCACGATCTCGGAGGCGCGCCGGTAATAGGTGTGGCCGGCCTCGGTCATCGAGAACTGCCTTGTGGTGCGGTTGAGCAGCAGCGCACCGAGCTCGTCCTCCAGCTCGCGCACATATTTCGACAGCAATGCCTTGGAGCGGCCGATCTTGCGCGCCGCCGCCGAAAAGCCCTCGGCCTCGACCACATCGATGAAGGCACGCATGCGGGTCAGTGTGTCCATGGTCAGGCCTTTCGCGCGGCGTCGAGAAGTTTCCGGCCGAGCCGTATCAGGGCAATGTCGCTGCCGGAAGGGCCAAGCAGCGACAGGCCGAACGGCGCGCCGGCGACCGAGCCGATGGGCAAGGTGATTTGCGGAAAACCCGACAGGCCGGCCAGGCACAGAAGCCGCAGCGCCTGCTCGCGATAGGCCTGGAACTGCTCCGGCGTGCTGTCTACGTAGGGCGCCGGGCCAGGCACCGTCGGCAGGACAAGGAAGCCGTCCTTGCCGAGCAGGGCGCTCAGTTCGGCGCTGAAGGTCAGCCGGCGCACCGTCTCGGCCTGTGCCGTTCGGTCGTCGACGGCGCGGCCAAAGCCGAAACGTTCATCGACGCCGTGGCCGAGGTCGCGCTCGCCACTGGTGATCCATGCGCCATGCACCGCCCAGGCTTCCCTGGCCTGCAGCCGGCGAAAGCACCAGTAGAGTTCATCCGGAGACGAGGCGAAGGGCGCCGCCGGGGTCGCAGGCGTGCCGAAAACCTTGCTCGCCAGCGCCTTCATCCCAGCATATTCGGCAAGTGCCGGGCGGGAGACCAGTCTATCCAGCCAATCCAGCGCCAGCGGGCGCTCCAACGCTTGCTGGTGCGGGTCGCGGCCCAGCAGCAGCTTGCCCACTGTCTCGTAGGTCTCGATATCGTCGGCGAACCAGCCGAACGTGTCGAAGCTCGGCGCCAGCTTCATCGCGCCGTCGAGCGAAATGCGGCCATGCGTGGTGCGCAGCCCAATCAACCCGCAAAAGCTCGCCGGCGCGCGGATAGAGCCGCCGGTGTCGGAGCCGGTGGCGATATCGGCCAGCCTGCCTGCCACAGCCGCAGCCGACCCCGATGACGAGCCGCCGGTGACGCGGTCGGGCGCTGCCGGGTTCACCGGAAACGGAAAATGCGCATTCTGACCGAACAGCGCGAAGGCAAGTTCGTCGGTCTGGGTCTTGC
>NZ_JBFULQ010000586.1:0-3221 GCF_054049815.1 Mesorhizobium sp. P5_C1
GTCCTCGCCTTTGCCATCGACCGTCAGTCGCGAGGGATCGCTGAATTTCGGTGCCATCATCGTTTCGACAGCCTTGGCCCGGGCGACCGAAAGGTCGAAGTTGGATTTGAACGGGCTCGACTTTCGCGGTTTCACATTGTCCGTATGGCCGACGATCCGGATTTGCCCGGGCTCGGGCTGCAGCGCCGCGGCGATGTCGGCGGCAATGGGCTGGAATTCCGGCTTTGCCTCGGCCCTGCCGGACTGGAACAGCAGGACATTGTTGATTTCCACCACGATGAAGTTGCCCTTCGTGCCGATGGTCAGCCCGCCGCCTTCGACTTCCTTGGCCAGTGCCGAACGAATGCGATCAATCTGCGCGGTGGCTGCAGGTGGGGTGGCTTTCACCGGCTCGGCCAACGGCGCCACGCTGGCGCGCTCGATGGCGACTGGTGTCGACGGGTTGAGTGCCAGCAATTCACCGGCGGTGGCGTCGCCCTCATTGGTGATGAAGACCCGCAATGCAAAAAACGCCGCTGTCAGCAGCGCCGTCGCCGCTGCCGCAACGACCCAGAGCGGCAGGCGGGCCGACGGCTGCGCCATGGTCGCCGCCAGGCCCTGCCAGCGCGGCGAGATGTCCTCGCCTGCACGCGCCCTGAAATAGCGAAGCGTCTCGTAGACGTCGCGTCGAACGCGTTCGAGATTGTTGTCTTCGCGCCTCACGCCTCTGTACTGGCCTTCGAAACCCAGCGACAGGCAGGCATGCATCAGTTCGAGCAGATCGCAGTGCGTCTCGGGATTGGCCAGTATCGTGTTCAGGGCTTCGTAGAAGCCTGTGCCGGTGATCTCGGTGTGAAAGAACTGCCGCAGCATGCCGTTTTGCGCCCAGTCGTCGCTCTTGGGCCAAGGCAGGTTGCCTATGAGATCGTCGGCGGTTTCGCACAGAGCAAATTTCGCGATCCGAGCATCCTCTTCGGGAACGCCGGTCTTCTCCATCGTTCGGTCGAATTTTTCGATCGCGTCGGCGACATGTTGCGCCAGTGGCTCCGCTTGTCTTTCGACGGGCATCATCCTGAGCTGCCCGAACAGGATCAGCAAAGGTGCCGCCGCCGCGAGAATAGGGTTTGCCGCGGCGTATTTGACCGTGTCCGCGGCGCCGAACAGGATCGCCTGCTCGACCGCCCGGGCCGGCGCGGCGGCGGAAGAGGCAGCACCGGCCGCGGCGCCCAAAGGCGCACCTTGATAGATCACGGTTCCGGATGCCCAGCCCGGCGGTGTATGCCGCCCGACCCCAGGATCGAACACCGTTGAATCCTTGACCGGAGAGGGTTGGCCTCCGTCAGCGGCAGGTAGCTCGGGAACTGGTGGCGATTTTTTCTCGCGCCGTGGACTTGCGCGAATGACGGTCTTGCCCGCCAGGCCGAAGGGATCGTCCTTCGAGCTCATCGCCGACCGTCCGTGCAGGCGGTGTGGCCGCGATCGGGCGAGATGGGCGCAAAACGGTTGCTGGTCGGGGAATGGAAATACAACCCCCGCCGGCTGTGGCAGTGTCCGGAGGACGATTGACTGGAAAACGCTATCCCGCCGTCACATGACATTTGCCGCAGACCCCCAGCTCAATGAGTCTTACCCGCTTGGCGAACTGTCGTACGTGATCGTAATCTCAGAAATCGTCGATTGGAACCGGATGCCGGGCGTCGAAGGGACTTTTCTTCGCCGACTGCTGTACCATGCGTTACTTGGCCATCCGTTTCCTGGCCACGCGTCTCCTGGCCACGCGTTTCTTGGGATCGCCTATTTTTGCTTGTCGGCTTTGGCGTACGCCTCGCTGAAATAGGCCAGGAATATGTCCAGCATGCCGTTTTCGTGTGCTTCCTCCATGGTCCGCCATGTCGCGACATAGGCGTCCCAGGCCTGGCTCTTCTTCGACGTAAACGACGTAGGCGGGAGTTTCTTGCTGATCGCCTCGGGCGACAGGTCGTCAAGCAGCCGGGAGAGCGCGGTTTGCATGGCTGCATAGGTGGCAAATTCGTGCGTCTTGAGATCGTGGAATGCATCCTCGATGCTGCGCCTGGCATCAAGATAGCCGGCCCTGCGACGGGCGAACATGATTTCGAGGATGTCGTCGGTCCCCGGAACGAACTTCAGCGGATTGTTGTCCGCGGCGCTGATCATCGTTCGTTGTGTGCTCTTGGCCAACGTTTTCGCGGCCGCGCGGGCTTTCAGCAGCAAGGTCAGTTCTTCGACCACCGCCCGCAGGACCGCGCCGATTTCGGCGGCAACTTCATGCGGGTCGCGCAATTGAAGCAGTTCCGGCGAAATGCCGGCTCCGATAGCGATCTCCCTCAGCACCTCGTCCCTGGTCGAGGGCAGCGGTGTCGGGGTCGACGAGGACGCCGACACTGGAATGCGCTGCCCGGACCGTTGCTGTGCAGGCTCGAAGAAAGCCCCGCCTCCGAATTCCAGCGGCCGGCCCGTCGCGACCGGCATTTCCCGCGGTGTCGAATTTTGGTTGGCTTGGGGATAGCCTGCCGTGGCTCGCTCCTCGTCGATCGACACGACGACGACATAACGGCCGATCAGCATCCTGTCGCCATGGCCCAGCCGATGCGGGCCGGTCATGCGCTGGCTCGATCCGTTGATGAAGGTCCCATTGCGCGAGACATCGTGCAGCCAGAACGCGCCCGCCTCGTACAGAACCTCGCAGTGACGGCCCGAGATGAACTTGTCGGGATCTGGCAAGGTCCAGTCACAAGCATCGCGTCCGATTTCGAAGCCGCGATCGCGCGCTGCGTAGCCGGTCGGGATGCCGGCGGGCAGCGCGTCGACATTGCTGATTTGCAGACTGATGTACATCCAGGATCGCCGCGGATCGTTGATCGATACTGCACCATTCTAGCAGTTTGCGAGTAGAACAGCACAGCCGCGTTCCAAGCCGGTGCTTCGACAGGGCAAGTTTCAAGCGCCACCGGCCCTCTTTGGTCCGCAGGGCAAGATGTGGTAGGCTCCGGATGGCCTGGTGCGGCGGGTCGAAAAAGTTCCTGAACAGAATGCGGGAACTTCAATCCTTCGCGCCGGCGGCCGCGTCCAGGAGGGGCACGACCCATGCCGAACGAACGTGCCACGGTTGTGCAGACACCTGTTGGCGCCGACCTGTTGACCTTCACGCATCTCATCGGGCGCGATGAGATCAGCCGTTGTTTCGCCTATACGGCCGGGTTCGTAAGCACGGACCCCAATAT
>NZ_JBFULQ010000587.1:0-3220 GCF_054049815.1 Mesorhizobium sp. P5_C1
ACTCAGGCTTATGGGCGTCACCGATTACATGGCTTTCGTCCATCCCTTCAGCGGCAACACCACGCAGGGCATGATGGGGTCTTGGTCGACCGACAGTGCCGCAGGCTTCAGCGACAGCATGATTTCGGCGCTGCTGCGCATCCAGAACCATCTCGCTATCGCAACCAAGATGGCGGTCCTCACCAAGCTCGCCGACAACATGATGACCACTTATCTCGGCGGCGACGCCGGCAGGCGCGTGCTGGACGGCCAGATCAAGCGTGGTGAGGGTGATACAATCCGGGCCGCACTGGTCATGGCCGATATGCGCGGGTCGTCAAGGCTTGCCGAAACCTCCGGCCGCGAAATCTATATCGATACCCTGAACCAGTTTTTTGACGCCGTTGCCGCACCTTTCAATCGCAAAGGCGGGCAGATCATGAGTTTCATTGGAGATGGCTTCATTGCCGTCTACCCTTGCGAAAGGCACCGCTCGCAGTCCGAGATCGCCTGCCAGGCTGCTCTTGCGGCGGCGCACAAGGCCAGCGCGCGCATGATGGATCTCAATCTGCGCAGGAAGCAGCAAGGGTTGAGCGACATCGGCTTTGGTATCGGCCTGCATGTCGGCAATGTGATGTTCGGCAATGTCGGCCTTACCGACCGGCTGACATTCTCTGTCTTCGGCTCTGCTGTAAACGAGGTCCAGCGCCTCCAGACGCTGACCAAGAAATATCCGCACAGCGTTCTCGCCAGCAAAGACTTCGCCAGCTATTGCGGCACCAACAGCTGGCTGACGCTCGGCAACGAGGAACTGGCGGGCATCAAGAAGCTGACGGTGCTTTCACCCGATCTGTCGGGCGCTCTCGCGCTTGATGAAGACGGTGCGATGGAGCCGATTCACGATCGGATATCGGACGCCGAGCAGGTCATGCTGCTTCATCGCGATGCCGCCCGGCTGTCGGCGGGCGACCGGCGGAAGCTCCAGTAACCGCCACGATCTGATCCGAACGCTTTTGGTCTGCAGTCCGGTCGCCGGTTCCGTCAGGGAACTGGCGACTATTTAGAATCCAAGTTGCTCTAGGCTGGCAATGCGCTAGTCTCGCTTTTCTGGGCCTGTCGCCAGGCAGGCCGCCAGAGTGGGGCTGGTGTGAGAATGAATTCGGGTATGAATTCGGGTTTTGACCTGCTGCGGATCGAAGATGTTGGCATCTCTTTTGCCATTGTCGGGGGACCGTTGCATGCCGTCAGGCGTGCGAATCTCCGCGTCCTACCCGGCAAGGTTACAGCGCTTGTGGGCGAGTCCGGTTCGGGAAAATCGGTTCTCAGCCAGGCCGTGATGGGCATCTTGCCGAAGACGGCCCATGTTCGCGGACGTATCCTGTTTTCGGATCCTGAAAGGCCCGGCACGACGCAGGATATCCTGCAGATGCCGCGTGACGGACCTGAAATCCGGGCATTGAGAGGCAGCCGCATCGGCAAGATCTTCCAGGAGCCGATGACGTCGCTGTCGCCACTGCACACGATCGGCAACCAGGTCAGCGAATCCTTACAGATTCATACGCCCATGGCCCGGGCGGAGCGCAAGGCGCGGACCGAGGAAATGCTCGGCCTTGTCGGTTTTCCCAATCCCAAGCGCGCCTATGACATGTATCCGTTTGAACTTTCGGGAGGATTGCGTCAGCGCGCCATGATCGCCATGGCGCTTATCTGCCGGCCCGCCTTGCTGATCGCCGACGAGCCGACGACAGCGTTGGACGTCACCATCCAGGCGCAAATCCTGCAGTTGCTGCGCGAGCTTCAGACCAAGCTGAACATGGCGATGCTGCTGATCACGCACGACCTCGGCGTGGTCGCCAATGTCGCCGACGAGGTGGTGGTCATCTACCATGGCGAGATCATGGAAGCGGGACCTGTCGAGGCGATATTCCGCCGGCCAGGTCACCCTTACCTGAAGGGCCTGATGGCGGCCGTTCCGCATTTCGACCTGAAGCCTGGCGAAAGGCTAAAGGCGCTCCGCGAGGTGCCGGTGAATGTCGAGAACCTGCTTGGCAAGCAGACGGCGCCGACGTCGAAGGGGCCGGACGACATCCTGCTGTCGGTCAGGGATCTCACGAAGACTTTCACCACCCGCAAGTCCGGATGGTTCAGCGGGGGTCATCAAACCTCCGTTCGCGCCGTGGACGGCGTGAGCTTCGATATCAGGCGGGGTGAGTGCCTGGGTCTGGTCGGCGAAAGCGGCTCCGGCAAAACCACCGTCAGCAAGATCCTCATGCGGGCTGTCACCCCCAGCGGCGGCTCGGTGATCTTCAACGGCCGCGATGGACCGATCGAGGTCCTGGAAGCCGAGGGAAACGCCCTGCGCATGCTGCGCGCGAAAATCCAAATGGTCTTCCAGGATCCGGTTTCGTCGCTTTCACCGCGCATGACGGTGGAGAACATCTTGAGCGAGCCGCTCGAAATCCATCAACGTGGCAATGCCGCGTCGCGGCTCGCCATGGTCAAGAGCCTGATGCAGGCAATCGGGCTCGATCCGCGCTTCATCAAGCGTTATCCGCACAGTTTCTCCGGCGGGCAGCGCCAGCGTATCGGCATCGCGCGGGCGTTGGCGCTGGGGCCTGAACTCCTTATCTGCGACGAGCCGGTTTCGGCGCTCGATGTCTCTGTCCAGGCACAGATCCTGAACCTTCTGAAGGACCTGCAGAAGGAGCTGGGCCTGACCTACCTGTTCATATCCCACAATCTGGCAGTGGTGGACTACATGGCGGACCGCATCGCGGTGATGTGCGGCGGGCGTATCGTCGAGCTTGCGCCGCGCGAAATTCTGCTTCGGAAACCAGTCCACCCCTACACGCGCTCACTGGTCGCCGCAGTGCCTTTCCCCGATCTCGACAGGCCGATGGATTTCAAGACGCTGAAGCTCAGCGGCGCTTCCGACACCAGCGCATGGGGACCGCAGTTCCGCGACGAGGGCGAAGAGGATGTGCTGTCGCCGCTCGATCTTGGCGGCGGCCACTTGGTGCTGGCCAGACGTTCGGCCGATGTCAGCGAGCTACGCCATTGATCAGCCGGCGCACCATCCTTGGCCTCGTGGCTTCGGCATTTCTGCCGGGCATGTCGCGCGCCGGCGATCTGGAGCCGGAATTTCTTCAGCCGGAGCTGAAGGCCAGGGCGCTGCCGGCACTCGCCGAACGCCTGCCCAAGAGCCCACGCGCGGTGAATCTCGCTGCGATGGGCCGGCAGC
>NZ_JBFULQ010000588.1:0-3219 GCF_054049815.1 Mesorhizobium sp. P5_C1
GGCCGGAAGGCAAGTTCAGGCTGCACTATGTCGGCGCCCGCATCGACGAGACGCCGCAACAAGCGTTCGAGTGGTGGTATGGCAAGCACTTCAAGCGTTGACTGGAAAACCCTCGATATTGAGGCGCGGCAGGTTGACCCGAAGACGCTCAGGCGTCGCGAGAAGAACGCCCACTACATGGCTCCGGCCATGTTCAAGCGGCTGGTCGAGAACGTCAAAATCGATGGCCGGCTGACCACTACGGTTCTGGCCTGCCAGGACAAGGACGGTTCTCTCGAGATCCTGTCCGGTCATCACCGCACCGCCGCCGCAATCGAGGCTGGACTGGCAATCGTGGATGCGCTCGTCATCACCACGCCACTGAGCGAGAAGCGCAAGGTCGCGATCCAGCTCAGCCATAACTCGATCAATGGCGAGGACGACGCCTCGCTGCTCGCCCAGCTCTACGCCTCGCTCGACATCGATGCCAAGAAGTTCTCAGGCCTCGATGACACCGTGCTCTCTGGCGACAAGGGACCAGGTGCCGCAGCACTCGGCGGGGCGAACATCAAATACGACGAGCTGCTGTTCTCCTTCCTGCCGGAGGAGCGCGCGCAGTTCGAGATCGAAATGGAGGCACTGGCCAAAAGGGCCAAGCGCTTCTTCCGTGTTCATGCCGCGCCGCAGTCGGGGTTCGACGCCTTCTTCGACGCCATCGTGCGCACCAAGCAGCAGCTCAACATCGTCAACTCGGGCATCGCCCTCTCAGTCATGGCGCGCCTTGCCGGCGAGCGGCTGGATCAACTCGAAGCCGAAGCGGAGGACAAATCCGGTAGTGTCTCAGTTTGAATTTTAGCGCAGAGCGGGGGTTCAACGCGGTTGCACCCGCGCGAGCAGCGCCTCAACCTTAGGCAGCATGTTTCTAACGATGATCGCATCACCCGCTGCRTTTGGGTGGTCGTGGTCCGGTTCMAGCAACTCCGGATGCCCAGTCACGCCCTCCTTGAAGTCGGCRTAGAGCAAGTCTCCATGCTTGRTCGCTAGCTCGGAGAACATCWTTGARAACAGCTCGGMATARTCAKCCCCGAGCCTAGACGAGCAATAGCCATAGGCCGCGGTCCCAACCACAAGCACTGGAACGCGCTTCTGGGCGAGGATACTCAGAAAYTGGTCGAGGTTCGCTCGCGTGTCCKYCAGGTCGATWTKAGMGCAATCGTTCTGACCCAATTCAACGATGACAACGTGGTTTGCAGGGTTCGCCTGCAGGKCAAGGCCATCCTTGGATTCCRCCAGCCAAGCGAGACCCCGTTCGCTGGTWTCCCTGTACCCCACCTCGAMAATTGTCACYRGGTGCCCGGCAGCGTTCAGCGCCGACTTGAGCGTGGCCGCAAATGCGTCAGCCGGAGCTACTCCATAGCTGTTGATGTAGCTGTCRCCGAGKGTGACGATTGTCGGAGGTGYATCCTCGGCATCCACGTTGCYGGCTAACCCCAACATTGCGGRAAGKSYGGCAAGGGCCRCAAACGTAAACTCTCGCACTTTCGCCATTGTCTACCTCCGCGCGGGCAAATTTCGAACTGAGAGACACTACTACAATGCGGCATGAACTGCTCAACCTTCTCGGCGCGTTCTCCGAGCCAGGCGCACCGGCGGCCGGACCCTCTTTCGGCGCGCCATTCGTGATCGTCGCCACCATCCTCGCGCTCGGCACGCTCGTCTGCGTCGCACGCGTCTTATTGGGGTAGTTCCATGTCCGCTGAGTTCCTGCCAATCGCACAGGTCTCCACTGTGCGTCATGGCACTGTCGCCGATCTCAAGATGCAGTCAGGCAGGGTGTATCGTGCAGTGTTCGGGTTCAGGGCGAACGTATGTGCGTGGTGGCCTGTCTCAAACCAGCGCAAACGGCCAATCGGCACATGTGAGCCGCTTTCGTTTGCAGTGGTTGCAGTGGGCAATGTCGCGCAATCGGATTGGCAAGAGGCACTGCGCCAGCAGCATGCCGGTGTGGGCCACGTTGGACAAGTTGGACACTCGCGGGCGCGAGTCGTCGCATGATCAAGATGAAGGGCAACGCCACCAGCTCGAAGCCGAAGGCAAAAGCACAGGCAAAAGCAAAGCCGGAGCCGGTTGCCGCTGCCCCTGCAGCACCGCAGGGCAAGGCGAAAAAGAAGCCGGCGCCCAAGCGCAAGGCACCCAAGGTCAAGGCGAAGGCCGCGCCGCAACAGGCAGCGCCGCAGCCAAAGGTCGATCCTACGCCGAAGGCGGAGCGGCCACAGGGCGGCGGGACACAGCCCAAGCTGACCGAAAAGGACGTTCAGCGCGTCATCGCGATATTGCAGATGTGCGGTGGCATCAAATCGGCGGCGGCCGAAAAGCTGAACGTCAGCAGGCAGACGCTCTACACGTACCTGAACGAGCATCCCGAGGTCGCGGAAGCCTCAGCGGAGATCGACGAGGACATCAAGGACCTCACCGAGCTCAAGATCATCCAGGCGATCCGCGCGGGCGAAATGAACACCGTCCGCTGGTTTGCCGAGATGAAGATGAAGGATCGCGGCTATGTGCGCCGCGTCGAGACCACCGGCAAGGATGGTGGCCCGGTTGAACATTCTCAGAAATTGGACTTGTCCAAACTGAGCGATGAAGAACTGGAAATCATGTACAGGGCGGCCGAGCGCCGGGAGAGCACAAGCGGCGGGAAGTGATTTATGGCGCGCATATCGGGCGTCATTCCGCCGACACCGGAAGAACTGCTGATTGAGATGGACCGGCGCGCCTGCGCGCGCTCGCTTCCCGAGTTCGTCAAGCGCGCATGGCATGTTCTGGAGCCGGGCCAGCCCTACAGGCATGGCTGGCACATCGATGCCATCTGCGACCACCTCGAAGCGGTGAGCAGCGGCGAGATCCTACGGCTGTTGATGAACGTGCCTCCAGGCACCATGAAATCGCTGTTGTCGGGCGTCTTCTTCCCAGGTTGGGAGTGGGGACCCCGCGCCATGCCGCATCTGCGGTTCATGGGCACGTCCTACAAGGACAGCCTGGCGATCCGCGACAACGTCAAGACCCGACGCCTGATCCAGTCCGAGTGGTATCAGAAGCGCTGGGGCGATGGCTTCGCCATGATCGGCGACCAGAACACCAAGACCAAATTCGAGAACGACAAGACCGGCTTTCGCGAGGCAATGGCGTTCAACTCGATGACTGGTTCGCGCGGTGACCGCGTGCTGCTCGACGATCCGC